>JALOAP010000138.1 GCA_023228745.1 Dehalococcoidia bacterium
TCCCGGATGGCCGCTGCGCCTACACCGTCACCGAGACCCAGCAGGCGGGCTGGACCGCCGCCGGCTCGCTCGAGCGGCGCGTCTCCTCGGCCAAGCCGGGTGTGACCACGGTGCTCTTCTACACGAACATCCGCGTCGAGGAGCCCACCCCGACGGTCACGCCGACGGAAACCCCGACGGAACCGACGGAAACCGTAACGACCACGCCGACGGATACGCCGGACGTGACCTCCACCGTGGAGCCGCAGGAGCCGTCCTCGCCATCGCCTTCGCCGACTGAGACCCCGATCGACGACGTTGAGGGCGACCGCACTCCGGGCGCTCCCAGCACCGGTAGTGGCCTCTTCGGTGACAGCGCTGGTTCGTTCAACCTGCTGCTGGCACTGGCCGGCCTGGCATCGCTCAGTGTGGGCTTCGGGCTCTTCGCCCTCCGCACGCGCCGCAACGACTAACCAACCGGCTTCGACCAACCAGTACGGGGGCTGCGAAAGCAGCCCCCGTCTTTCGTGTTAGGCTGCGCGGGTGCCCGGCGATAGCGACCTCCTCGCTGTGGAGATGGACGTGCTCTGGTCGCGGGATTGCCGGGGCCGTCTTCTCGCTGACACGCGACACGGTCATCCCGCGCCGCATCTTGTGTTGGCGGTGACCCGGCACAGCCTGCAGGTCGCGGTCGGGGCAAGACTTCCCGGTCGGCTCGCGACCACCCTCACCCGGCTCGCTGGCAACGCGCGCCCGCCGCTTGTGCCGTCAGTCGCACCGCGGGGCCTCGAATCTGCCCTCGCACTGCTGCGGCAGGAGGCCGGGCCAGTGGAGGTCGCCGCCGGCACGAGCTATTTCGTGCCAGGCGCGCCACAGTTCGACGCACCGGCGACGATCCTCCGGTCCGGGCTCACGAATGTCGCGGGGCTGCGTTCCCGGGCACCGGTGGCTGCCGGCTGGACCGCCGCCGAGTGGGATGCACTCCTCGCTGGCGAACTGGGCCCCTGGGCCATGGCGGAGCGCGACGGCCAGGTCTTGTCCATTTGCCACTCTGCGCGGCTTACGTCGCCCGGTGCCGAGGCGGGCGTGTGGACCAACCCCGGCGCCCGGGGGCAGGGCCTTGCTTCGGCAGTCACCGCCGCCTGGGCGGGACTGTTCGAACCACCGCGCCCCTTCCTTTTCTATAGCACCTCCGCCGGGAACCACTCATCGCAGCGGGTTGCATCGCGGCTCGGCCTTCGTCAAATCGGCTGGCTCTGGCAGATTTGCCCAGGTCCCGCCTGACGCCGGGTGGGACTCGCCTGGGCGGGCGAGGACTGCCATCGCGCGCCGAAGCCGTGGCATTCCGAGGCAGTGGCCGCCCCACATACAATGACGGCATGACCGACGTTGACTCGCGTCCCACCCCTTCGCCTTCCGACATCGAGCGCTACAAACGCAACCTCCAGGACGAGGTCGATGGCGCCGCGCTCTATCGCCTGTTGGCTGACGCCGAGAAGGACGAAAGCCTCCAGCACGTGTTTCTCAAGATCGCAGAGGTGGAAGACCGCCACCGCGAACTCTGGGAGCGCCTGATTCGCGAGGCTGGGGTGGAAGTCCCCGACTTCAAGCCAACGTGGCGCGTGCGCACGCTCGGCTGGCTCGCGCGCCGGTTCGGGACCCAGGCCGTGGCGCCCATCGTTAGCCGCATGGAAGTCTCCGCACAGACCATGTACGACGAGCAGCCCGAGGCCGTGGCCGAGAGGCTTCCTGCCGACGAGCGCTCCCATGCGCGCCTCTTCCGCGAAATGGGCCGCAGCCGCCGCATACCCGAGCCCGGCGTCATCGCCCAGATCGAAGGGCGCCACCGCGGCGCCAGCGGCAACGCCCTGCGCGCAGCGGTCCTCGGTGTCAACGATGGCCTTGTGTCGAACCTCAGCCTCGTCATGGGCGTCGCCGGGGCCAGCCCGGGGCGCGACGTCGTCTTTCTCGCTGGCCTCGCCGGGCTGCTCGCAGGCGCGTTTTCGATGGCCCTGGGAGAGTGGATCAGCGTGCGAAGCTCCGCCGAGGCCTACGAGCGCCAGCGTGAGATCGAACGCGACGAGCTCGAACTGATGCCCGAGGAGGAGGAAGAGGAACTCACTCTCATTTACCAGGCGAAGGGCTTCACCCGGGAAGAAGCGAAGGAACTCGCCGCACGCATCATGGAGGACCCGGAGACGGCACTCGACACGCTCCTCCGGGAAGAGCTCGGCATGACACCAGAGGAGGCCGGGAACCCCTGGGTCGCGGCAATCGCCTCCTTCGTGCTCTTCGCGTTCGGGGCGTTTGTCCCACTGTTGCCCTGGCTATTCGGCGGGGGTGCAGTTGCCGTCACGCTCAGTGCGGTCCTCTCGGGTCTCGCGCTCTTCGGAGCTGGTGCCGTGATCACCCTGTTTACTGGCCGAAGTGTCTGGTTCTCCGGCGGCCGGATGTTGCTGTTCGGCCTCGCGATGGCAGCCATCACGTTCGGTATCGGCGGGCTGATTGGTGTGGGGACCGGCATTTAGCCGTCCCCCGGCAGCCCCCGCTGCTCCGAAGCGCCTAGACCTCGATCTCAAGCGTGAGACGGCGGTCGGCCGTCTGGATGGAAGTCAGGCGGTATTCGAGGTTGCCCGCCAGTGCATCGAGCCGACCCTGCAGCGGGCCCTCGATCATGTCGGCAACCTGTTCGGGCAGAGCGAGCTCGCCCAGGCTCGCCTCCACCACGTTCAGCTCAAGCTGGCCCGAGGTGACTTCGGGGTCCACCGTGATCGAACTCTTGATGCCGAGGTTCAGGGCGCCGGCGAGCGTGATGTCGAACGTGATCAGGCCGTCTTCGCGCACCTTCGCGCGCACAACGCTGCCCTCGGTGTGGTCGGAGATCGAGCGGACCTGGTCGGTCGCGATCTTGCCGAGGGCATCTTCATCGAGCGAAATCCGAGCGTTCCCAACGCCCACGTTGGGATTGCCGCTCGCTTCGAATGTGGGGTCGAGCGTGAAGAAAAGGACGGTGCCCACGGCACCGCACAGGACTCCGAAACCGAGCATAAGAAGGGATCGCATTCGAGGGCACCATGCCTGTTTCGCGAGTTGCAGGCAATCCCGGAATTTCCGGCCGGGAACACTTGCGCAAAGCGCAGAGCCTGCCCATACTGAGTCTCACTGGTGGCTAGAGCGAGGTGGACCCACCCGTTTCCATCCCGAACACGGAAGTGAAACGCCTCAGCGCTGACGATACTGGTTGGGCAACTGACTGGGAAAATAGGCCGCCGCCGGTACAAGCCATGAGCCGCGTCGAGAACGCGGTTTTTTTGTCCGGCCCCCGCGTTGAGGGGCTGGCCCGCGGCGCCACTGGAAGCTTCTCACCGCTTCTAGCTTGCTTTCGCAGTCGATCCGGCGCTGCTACAATTCTCTTTGCACCCCCAACATCCCCCGGGCTGTTCCCATTCGGAAGGGAATATCGCCCCCAAACGGAGCCCAACTTGTCCACAGATACCGCCCAGCCAAACCCCTCCTCCAGCGAACTCGACTTTGAGCAAATGGATATGGGGGCCCTCCTCGAAACGGAAGCCGCGCAACCCGGTCAGCTTCGCCGCGGCGAAATTGTCGAGGGCATGGTCATGGGCGCTTCCCCCGATGGCCTTATCGTCGACGTCGGCACCAAGACCGAAGCCGTCATCCCGCAAGGCGAGATGCTTTCGCTCGGTGTCGATGGCGCCTCGAAGCTCAAGACTGGCGACACCGTGCGCGTCATGGTGCTACAGCCGTCATCCTCCGAAGGTCATGGGATTGTCTCCCTCGACCGCGCACGGGGTGAAGAGGGTTGGGACCTCCTCCAGGAACGCCACGACTCCGGTGAGATCTTCGAAGCACAAGTCACCGGCCATAACCGGGGCGGCATCCTTGTAAATATTGAAGGCGTCAACGCCTTTGTCCCCCTTTCGCAGGTCGATAGCGTTCGCCGCGACGACCCGGAGGCGGTCGCCCAGCTCGCCAACCTGGTGGGCCGGCCGATCAAGCTCAAGGTCATCGAGCTGAACCGCAAGCGGAACCGCGTCATCCTCTCCGAGCGCGCCGCCATGGCCGAGTACCGCAAGGCCTCCAAGGACCGCGTCCTCGAAGAGCTGCAGGAAGGCGAGATCCGCGAAGGCCGGGTCTCCTCCATCACCGACTTCGGCGTCTTCGTCGACCTCGGTGGCGCCGATGGCCTCGCCCACATGACGGAGCTCACGTGGGAGCGCGGCAAGAAGGCGAAGGACCTCTTCCAGGTCGGCGACGAAGTCAAGGCCTACGTCCTCAAGGTTGACCGTGAGAACAAGAAGATCTCGCTCTCGCTCAAGCGAGCACAGCCGGAGAAGTGGGACAACACCGTCGACCGGTTCGTGATCGGCCAGATCCTCATCGGCAAGGTCACCAAGCTCATGCAGTTTGGCGCCTTCGTCCGGCTCGAAGGTCCGGTTGAGGGCCTGATCCATATTTCGGAGCTCTCGAACCGCCGCATCCAGCATCCGAAGGACGTGGTGAAGGAAGGCGACATCGTCCCAGTGAAGCTGGTCCGCATCGAGAAGGACCGCCATCGCCTGGGCCTCAGCCTCCGCCAGGCCCGCGCCGACGCGGAAGCGATGGGCTTTGCCTTCGACGCGAATGGCTCCGTGGTGGACTACCCGGCCGATGTCCGCGAGCAGTACGGGCTGCCGCCGCGCGACGAGTCCCGCCCGGTGGTGCGCGAACCGCGCACCGCGCAGGAAGCGATCGAACGCGCCGTCTCGCGTGACCCCGAGCCCGTATCCGCGTTCGCTCATGCGTTCGCGCAGGCGCTCGAGAATGCCGAGCCCGGTAGCCCCTTTGTCCGCCCCGCAGAGGACGGCACGGCGAGTGATACGGAATCTGTACCAGAATCCGTTTCCGATACACCCGCATCCGCCGTTAAGGTTGAAGAAACAACTGCCGAAGCCGGGGCGCAGCCGGAGGCTTCCCCTGAGCCTACGACTGATAAGGTTGAAGATGAGAACGCCCCGGGTTCGCCCGAGGCTGCGACTGTAGGAACCGGGGAGGAACCGCAAACCGGTACGTAGCGCGGACACGCGCACCAGGCAGGTGGGAGAAGGTCATGGCCGATAGATTCGACAAGTTCACAGAACGAGCACGGCGAGTGCTTACGCTCGCGCAGGAAGAGGCCCACCGCTTCAACCACAACTACATCGGGACGGAGCATATCCTTCTCGGCCTGGTTCGCGAGGGCGACGGTGTCGCCGCAAAGGTGCTCGCCAACCTCGGCGTCGAACTCAACAAGGTTCGCTCCGCCGTGGAGTTCATCATCGGCCGCGGCGACCGCACGGTTCTTGGCGAAATCGGCCTGACGCCCCGTGCGAAGAAGGTCATCGAGCTCGCCGTCGATGAGGCGCGCCGGCTCAACCACAGCTACATCGGCACCGAGCACCTGCTCCTCGGCCTCGTCCGCGAGGGCGAAGGCATCGCCGCTGGCGTGCTCGAAAGCCTTGGCGTGAACCTCGAGCGCGTTCGCGCCGAGACCACCCGCATCCTCAGCCAGTCCTCACCGCAGGCGGCTGCTGCGGGCGCCCGCCAGGCGACGCGCACCCCGACCGTCGACCAGCTCGGGATCGACCTCACGCAGGCCGCGCGCAGCAATGCGCTCGATCCGGTGATCGGCCGCTCGAACGAACTCGAGCGCGTCGTCCAGATCCTCTCTCGGCGCACGAAGAACAACCCGGTGCTCATCGGCGAGCCGGGCGTCGGCAAGACGGCTATCGCCGAACTGCTGGCCCAGCGCATCGTCAGCGGCGATGTCCCGGAGACACTCCAGGGCAAGCGCCTGCTCACGCTCGACATCGGGTCGCTCGTCGCCGGTACCAAGTACCGCGGTGAGTTTGAAGAACGCCTCAAGAAGGTCATTGAAGAGATCAAGGGCGCAGGAAACTGCATCCTTTTCGTCGACGAACTCCACATGCTGGTCGGTGCCGGTGCGGCCGAAGGGGCCGTGGACGCAGCCAACATCCTCAAACCCTCACTCGCCCGTGGAGAACTCCAGTGCATTGGGGCCACCACGCTCGATGAGTACCGCAAGCACATCGAGCGTGATGCAGCCCTCGAGCGGCGGTTCCAGCCGATCATCGTTGAGGAGCCGTCGGTCGAAGAGACCGTCGAGATCCTCAAGGGCATCCGCCTGCGCTACGAAGAGCACCACAAGCTGAAGATCAGCGACAGCGCTCTCGCTGCCGCTGCTGAGCTCTCCGCTCGCTACGTCATCGACCGGTTCCTGCCGGACAAGGCGATCGACCTCATCGACGAGGCATCGAGCCGCGTCCGCATCCGGCGCGCCGCGACCCCGCCGTCCCTCAAGGAGGCGATGAAGGGGCTCGAAAGCCTGCGCCGTGAGAAGGAACAGGCGATCGCCGCGCAGCAGTACGAATACGCCGCTGAACTCCGCGACCGGGAGCTCAAGCTCCAGGAGAAGATCGGCGAGATGGGCGACTGGGAGGAAGGCGCCGAGGGCGTCGCCACCCCGGTCGTGACCGATGAGGACATCGCGGAAGTCGTCGCAATGTGGACGGGCATCCCCGTGGCGCGCATCGCCAGCGAGGAAAGCGCCCGCCTGCTCAAGATGGAAGAGTCGCTCCGCGGCCGAGTCATCGGCCAGGACGAGGCGATCGAATCCATCGCTCGCGCCGTCCGCCGTGCTCGCGCCGGCCTGAAGGACCCGCGCCGCCCGATCGGTGTGTTCCTCTTCTGCGGCCCCACGGGCGTCGGCAAGACCGAGCTCGCCCGCGCGCTCGCCGAGTTCATGTTCGACTCGCAGGACAACATGATTAAGCTCGACATGAGCGAGTTCAGCGAGAAGCACACCGTTTCGCGGCTGGTTGGTGCCCCGCCGGGTTACGTCGGCTACGACGACGGTGGCCAGCTCACGGACACTGTCCGCCGCAAGAGCTACTGCCTCATCCTGCTCGACGAAATCGAGAAGGCGCACCCGGAAGTCTTCAACCTGCTTCTGCAGATCTTCGACGAAGGCCGCCTGGCCGACGCGAAGGGCCGCAAGGTCGACTTCCGCAACACTGTCATCATCATGACGTCGAACGTCGGGTCCGACCTCATCAAGCGCGACTCGCGGCTGGGCTTTGGCACGGCAAGCGGCGACGAAGTGAAGACGGCCGACGAACGGTACGGCCGCATGAAGGAGAAAGTGCTCACGGAACTGAAGAACGTCTTCAAGCCGGAGTTCCTGAACCGCATCGATAGCACCGTCGTCTTCCGCTCTCTGAGCAAGGCCGACATCCGCAAGATCGTCGAGCTCGAGCTCGTGAAGGTCGAAAAGTCGCTCGCCTCCAAGGGTATTGGCCTCGAAGTGAGCGTCGAAGCGGAGGACTGGCTCGGCGATAAGGGCTACGACGAAGTGTTCGGCGCCCGGCCGCTGCGCCGCGTCATCCAGGACAACATCGAGGACCGCCTCAGCGAGATGCTCCTCG
>JALOAP010000139.1 GCA_023228745.1 Dehalococcoidia bacterium
TACGGGGACTCTGAAACGGATTTATACGACGTTAATTTTGACGATGAACGGCTGGAGAACGATTCGGACATTACCGGACTGTTCAGCGGAGATGTTCGGGTGTCTATGCAGGGTGGCATTTCAACAGCCAATCCTATTTTGATTGAGAATAGTTCTCCTTTTCCGATGCTTGTGAAATCAATAATTCCTTCTTTTGAACAGACTGGGCGCTGACGGGTAGATTATGAATAATTCGATGACAAATTCGACAAATCGGTTTAATGTCGAACCAATGCTCTGGATCATAGCCGAGATAATGATGATAATCTCTCGCTTTCGCTCCACATCGAAAGCATTTAAGCTTGTGTGCAGGAGGAATATTATTGTATCGAACTGCATTAAAGATAATTTTTTCCGCCTTGATCTTTTTTTGATTATTTTTTCTATATTTGTTTTGACATCTTTGGCGGATCTTTTTTCCTTTTTCTGTTTTTCTAAATTTTTCTGCATAGATGTTTCTCGTTACTCTTCCCTTGTTACTGTTTCTATATTTTTTAGAATATGCTTTGTGATTATAATTTTTGTAGTAACATTCTTTGCATTCAGATTTATAACCACTTGGTCTATCAGATCTTTTCATAAATTCAGACACGGATTTGATTTGTTTGCATTGCGAACATCGTTTTGTTATAACTTTGTCAGCCATGATTTTCTCTCTATCAGAAAGTTATGGTTAAAGCCGCATTCAGGCCCGATACCTGTTTGTGGCTTGTTTTATTATAACAAGAGGAGATAATAAGTCAAATGAACTTTAGAGCCATGACAGAAGCGGACTTGAAGGTGATCGAGAAGCATTCCCTGTATCCGCAGGAACCGAAAAACGGATGCAGCGATAACGCGCACTACGAGTTTGTTTTAGAACATGGCGGTTATATCCTGGCGGCCGGCGGTTTTCGGGCTATTACGGAAACCACTGCCGAAGGATGGATACAATTGACTGATTATATGGGACCGCATTTGATTGCAACCTACCGTGTTATATCGGAATGGCTTGAAATCTGGTGCAAAAACCATAAAATTCACCGAATTCAGGCATGGGTTAAAGCGGGATTCGAAGAGGGGAAAAGAACCGTCGAGCACTTGGGCTTTCAGAAAGAGTTCAAGATGGTAGATTTTCTTGGAAAAGGAAGAGATGCCTGGCAATACTACCGACTGATGGAGATTGAATAATGGGATTTGCACCCGGAATGATGTTGGCGGGAACCGCACTGGGCGCCTTTGGTGAATATCAGGCCGGTCAGGACCAATCTGCGATGGCCGAGTACAATGCCAAGGTCCAGGAACGAGAAGCGCAGGCCGCAGAACAAAAGGCCATGATTGAATCGAGAAGGCAGGCGGCAGAAGCGGCACGGCAGATGTCCACCCTGCGGGCCAGAATGGGAGCTTCCGGGGTGATCTCTACGACCGGGGCGCCGCTGGAGATTCAGGCAGAACAGGCCAGACAGTCGGAACTGGAGAATGCCATGATCGGATACGAAGGCGTTACAGAGGCCCAGCGACTACGCAGCGGAGCCGCACAGACAAGGTATGCCGGAAAGGTAGCAAAACAGGCCAGTCGTATCAAGGCAGGAACCACTCTGTTAACCGGTTTTGGAAAAGCATACGGAGAATTTTAATTGGCGGATTTCCCCATTCAATACAGTCAGCGGCTTCCTTCCGGACGGTCCACGGCCGCCCCGATCACGGCGGATGTAGCCGCCCCGTCGAGGGCATTGAGTCAGGCCGGGGGCGTTCTTGCCCAGTTCGGACAGAATATCCAACAGGCAGAAGACGCAATGGAATTTTCTACGCTGAAAAGGCAATCGGAGGAAATATGGAACGCTGCTTACAATACAATGCTTTCTACGCCTGACCCGGAATCACGGGCCAAAGTCTATGAGAAAGCCAAAAAAGATATGTCTGGACTGAGCGCCAAAAGCAGACGGGTACAGGATAAATTTCAGATGCACCTGAACAATGCCCTTCCTCAGTACGATGTCTATGCGGCCGACCTGGACCGGAAAAAAAGGATACAGTCCGCAAAGGCGGAATTGGAAACCAACGGGAAGTATTATCTTGAAAACGGGGACTTGCTCGGCTATCAGTCGCTACTCAAGGACGGGCTGGGTACCGGCTTATTGGAGGAAGCCGAATATCAATACATGCAGGAAAACGCGGAAACCAATTCCAAGTTCGCCCAGGTCCGTGTCCTGATGGACAGCAATCCGCAGATGGCGGTTCAAATACTGGATTCCATGCCGGACCTGACCGGGGAACAACTGGACCAGAAAGACAAACTGATAGCAAAAGCAAACAATCGTTTGGATATTACAGGAAGCGAAGCCAATAAAGATTTGGCTGATGTCATGGTTGCCGGGAACCTGACCGTTCCGATTGTTCAATCAAGGCGCAATCAACTCAAAGATACTGATTACGAGCAATGGCTGAAGATTGCTTTTAACAAGCCGGATAAGCCCGGAAATCCGATTGAGGCGGTAACGCTTGAAAGTGCGGCTATTGATATTTGGAGGGGCGCAATATCCAGAGAGGAATTTGATCGACGTGTTCGGGATTCAATCGGCAGGCCGGACGGGATTAACGAAAAAGAATATTCGACGATTATGCAAAAGGCAGATTCTTCCTTAAAACTTACGCAGGCAGAGGATTTGCGAAGATTCAGCCGGGATGCTGGCAGAGTGATTCTTGAAAAATATTCAGGGCTTTTGCAGTTTGACGCGAGCGGAAATATCATCGGAGTTAATCTGGCGAATCTTTCTGACAAAGGCGCAGAGGAAGCCAAGTATCGATTTCATTTTTTGAGTTTGTACGAGCAGGGGCTTCGGGACTGGCTTGCAGAAAACCCACAGGCAAGCGGAAAAGAATTCTATCAGTTTGCCAGGGAACAGAAAGTGCGGTACTGGAATACGTCCCTTGAACAAATCAAGGCCATAGCAGAGCAGGAAAAACGGGGTGTATTTCAAGAACCGGAAATTATCCCTACTCCAAAGACCAAAGCGGACTTTGACAAACTGCCTTCCGGCGCTGTGTTTTTCGCGCCTGATGGAACCAAAAGAAGGAAGCCGTAAATGGCTAAGTTCTGGGAAACATCCCCCGTTGTCGATGAACCCACACAACAGCGTAATTGGTGGGAAGATAGCGCCATTGCCGAATCCGGGATCGAATCCCCGGAAAAAGCAGGTGAAAACGCAGGGCAGATATATGATATGGCAATCGAATCAGAAATCCCATTTCTTGAATCAGAAGAAATATTCGCCGCCACTTCACCGCAGACGGATCGATCTGTAGCCCATTCGCCGACATTGGCAAAACGATTCGGAAAACAGTATTATAATTCGACTGTCGGAAATGTCGTAACGGCCATTGGTGCACAATCAGAGATTGGAAAACTGAATGTAGAGACAAAAACCGCAGAATATCTTCGGAATGAATTCAGAAGAAAGGTGGAATCCGGAGAACCCGTTACGGCCGATCAGGTTGAATTCTACGCAAAGCCATACGAAAAATGGACTGTCGGATGGCTGTTTGGTTCCAGAAAAGATCCGTGGCTTGAAAAGGTGTGGAAAGATTATGAGCAAGGAAATCTGAAAATCATATCGCCAAAATCACCGACAGAGGCAATTGAAGAATTTATGCCGATCCGCCAGGCAGCACAGGCGGCCGTCGAAGAACAGGCGGAAGCCAGGATGTTTGTTCCGGAACCGGAAACCATAGGGGAAAAAGTGATCGATGCAGCGGCTGGAATTGCCGGATTTACTACGCAGGTTGTGATTCTGAAAAAGGCATCACCTTCTATGCCGGACGCCGTTGTTTGGGAAAATGTGAATATTGCCAATGGCGGCCAGTTCGGACATGGAGCCGCCATGCAATTGACGCTTGGGGGAATCAACAGGGCTATTCCGGGAATCGGCTTTCTTCCTGCTGTGGAACGCGGAACGGTTGCATCTGCATTGTTTGGAACCACGACATATCTTGGCGGCGGAGATACAGTTGATATTTTAATCAACATGGGAATCCCATTTGCCTTCGAGGGACTTGGAATTACAAAACAGAAATGGGCGGAATATAAAAACAAAAAGGAAATGATTAATGCCATCAAACAGAAAGCCCCGGCTCTTTCCAAAGAACCTGACATTCTCATTGACAAAGCAATCTCTGATTTGCTGACGAATGTAACGACGGAATCTGTCAAAGCAATAAGAAGTCCGGAAACATTAAAAAAAGAATTTGCACCAAAACAAAAAGCCCCTGAAATTTCCGAAGAAATCCGGCAATACATGCAGCGGAAACGATATGATGAACTTCTTGATAGGGCCAATGCGGGCGATAAAAAGGCCGCACGAGAATTAAATGATTATGTGCAGGGACTCAATAAACCAACCTATGAACAATTGCTTGAAAAGGCGTTCGCCGGGGATGCGGCGGCCATCGATAGAATTCAAATGGGTGATTACCAGGGCGGGCCAGGCGCAAAACCGGAATTGCAGGTTCCAAAACCAAAGAAACCGGCTGGGGCGGAATACAAGCCGCCGACTCCAATTCAACGAATTCGTGAAAATGCGCCCATTGTCGCCAATGATATAAAGCCGGTTACACAAAAGATCAATCCGAGGGATTTATCCAAAGCCAGAGAACGCGGATTTATTACCAGCGTCAAAGAAATCTATCCGGAACTAAAAGTAGAAGGTCAGTATATTCCGCGCGCCACTGATCCGCTTGCAATCAAAGCACGCAATCTGATAAAAGACAATATCGCGAAAGCCGAACAGATCGCTATGAAAGGTTCTGACGATAAGGCGGTTGCTATTATTTCTGAACTTATCAAGCATTACAGCGCAGAGGGGGCCAAAGCAAAAACGCCGGAGCAGCGGGCGGCCATGTATGATAAAGCCGCACAGATCGCAAACGATTCTTCCGCCAAACTAACAGAACTTGGAAGGGCTGTTCAGGCCGCTTCCATTCTTGGCCGTCTTACCCCGGAAGGACAGGTGCGATTTGCCGCCAAAGAAATCCAGCGATACAATGAAAAAGTCGCAAAACAAAAACTCGGATTAAAAAAGAAAATCCCTGAACTTACGGCCAAACAAGCCGAATACATTATGAAGGAAATGGGCGAAATCCAGAAAATCCCGGAGGGCAAACAAAAATATATCCGATTCCAGAAATTGCAGGATTATATTAGCGACTTGGTTCCTACGCCCCTGCATAAAAAAATAATCACGACATGGAAGGCGGGTCTTTTGACCGGAATCAAAACGTCCGGCCTGAATATCTTCTCAAATGCTTTTCATGCCGGTTCGGAAACTATTAAGGATATTCCTGCAACAGCCGTCGATAAAGTCGTTTCATTTTTTACCGGAAAACGAACTGTAACACCAACCGTTAAAGGAATGAAAAAAGGAAGCATCGAAGGGCTTGGAAAAGGATTTGAATATCTCAAGTCCGGATACAGTGAACGGGACATCGGTACGAAACTGGATTACCATAAAATATCATGGGACAAAAACAGCCCCATTCAAAGAGGGCTTCATGCCTATACGGAGTCTGTGTTTCGATTGCTTGGCGCAGAGGATCAACCATTTTATTATGCCGCCAAATTGCGATC
Source organism: Dehalococcoidia bacterium (assembly GCA_023228745.1). Lineage (GTDB taxonomy): Bacteria > Chloroflexota > Dehalococcoidia > Tepidiformales > Tepidiformaceae > JALOAP01. Next base: position 5,642 of record JALOAP010000139.1, read on the forward strand.
TATGTATGAGCAAGCCAAAGTATCAGCCATCAATCAAGGGCTGAAAGGGAAAAAAGCACAGGCCCATATCGATTATTTGATGGAAAATCCGACCGAAAAGATGATCCAATATGCGACCAAAGACGCAGAAACAGCGGTCTTTATCAACAATACGACGCTTGGGGATATAGCCAGAGGAATTCAAAAATTGCCTGGCGGGGAGGTAGTTGTTCCATTCGGAAGAACTCCGTCTGCGGTTGCTATGCAGATCGTCAATTATTCTCCGGTTGGAATCGCCAAAACAATTATCGAGAATGCGGGTAAAGGAAGATTCGATCAGCGGGCATTTTCACAGGGGATCGGGCGTGGCCTGACCGGAACCGCTGTCCTGGTTATCGGCGCAGAATTATATGATAATGGGCTGATTACTCTTGATCGGCCGCGTGATGAAAAAGAAAGAAAACTTTGGGAACTGGAAGGCAGACAGGCAAACTCCGTCAAGATTGGCAATGAATGGAGAACGGTTCAATCATTCGGGCCGGCAGGCAATCTTTTAATTATTGGGGGACATTTCAAAAGAGCGTATGAAGAAACCGGAAGTCCGACAGAGGCAATGGGTGAAGCATTGGGCGGCTCTGCAAAATCATTTACCGAACAAACTTTTCTCAGGGGAGTCAATCAGTTCACGGATGCTCTGGCTGATCCGGAACGGTCTGCGCCAACGGCTATCGGAAATACATTGGCTTCCGTGATACCGACGATTATATCCGATGTGGCCCGCGCAACCGATGTTGCAGAGCGTAGAGCCGAAACGACCGCAGAAAAGATAATGGCCCGTATTCCCGGCGCAAGACAAACACTGGAACCACAAATTACGGTTTTTGGTGAAGAAAGAAAACCGACCGCAAATCCGCTGGAATTGCTAATCGATCCTACCCGACCGTCGGAAGATATATCGACTCCGGTTGTTCAGGAACTCCGCCGATTGTGGGATGAGGGATGGGAAGTATCGCCTTCGCAGATCGGGGAAAAAGCCGGGTACGATGTACTGACACAGGAAGAAAATACGAAACTCTGGAAAGATGCGGGGAAAATCACGAAGGATGCGCTTTCTCAATTGGTCTTATCCGAAGAATACACTCAATTGCCGGATGAAGAAAAAGCCAACCAGATCAATGAGATTGTTTCCAGTGCGCAATTTGCGGCCAAGGCCATCGCAATTTCCGATAAGTTGGAAACAGCAAAGCCGGAAGAACAGGCAGCATTGATCTTTGAAATGAGAAAGTCCGGTTTGGCTGAAACAGAATTTATCCCCATTATTTTGAGCAAACGCAACCCGCGTGCTGTCATTCGAGAACAAGGGGAGTCTAAATAATGAATCTATTCGCCGTCATCCCCCAGGATTTATCGACTACGGCCAGCCCGACGTTCGCCGGGGTAAACATTGGAGATTTCCTCTTACTGGACAATTCCGATGTTTTGGAGATTTCTTACGACGGGGCAAGGGCATGGTATTTCGACGTTGATGGTGGATTCTATGGGATTGGAGATATTGATGCGTATAATCATTTCAATAAAATTGAAATCGACGATACCACGATATACTTAACTGCTCCAAGTACCATTGTTTCCGGAACCCTGTCGGTGGCGGGAATTACAAAAATTGCAGACCAGCTTTATGTAGGCAATGGAACCACGATAGATACGAATCGTCTATTCTATATAAATCATACATGGAGTACCGGTTCCAATGCTTCCAATTTGTACTCTTCTATGGATTGGAACTCCGACACTAATTCCTCACGAATAGATGGGATGTTCTCAAATGTACGGTGG
>JALOAP010000140.1 GCA_023228745.1 Dehalococcoidia bacterium
AACGACGCCGTTGCGGACGCGACCAACCGCGTGGCCGGGATGGGGTTTTTGACGGTGGAAAGTGATCCGCTTTTCGCCGGCTGGCTTACCAACTCGGCCGCAGGCTCGACCAACGCGGTTTTGTCGGATGGGGCGCTGGTGGACATTGGCGAACTGTTGGGCGAGACGACCGAAGCCGACACCCTGGCCGCAGTGACCGCGCGAGGCGCGACCACGCCCACGGCGATCACCGTCAGCAATGACGTAACCGTCGGGACCGGGCATTTCCTCTACGCCCCGCTTTTTCGCTCGTACTCCGGGGCGTCCTTCGGTTCGTCGGCTTGTTGGACAACGGCCCCTTACCGCTACGAGTTCGGCATGTGCCCGGAGATGCAGGCGTTCGTTTTTAACCCGTGCGGCGCTGCCACGAACAGCGCGACGCACTGGCCGCTGGTCATCGTCGCAACCCCCGGCAAGAGGACGCAATACAACATGTATTCGGAGGCACTGCGCGTGGAGACCAACGGCAATGTAACGCTAGGCGGCGACCTGGACATGGGCGGGTATTCGGTGCTCAACGTCGGCACGGGCACGATCCATTTTGTCGACGGGTCGCGCATCTCGGCTCCGGCCGTGCAACGCTGGGACAGGGCCAGCGGCGGCGCGCGGCGGGCAGAGGGACCGGCGTCGGCCCTGGCGATCTACCTCGCCGGGTGGCTGGCGGGCAAGCGCAAGCGGGCATGGGACTGGCTGCGTCGGTTGCGCAAGGTTGCCCCCGTGCTGCTGTTGGTGTTGGCCGGAGCCAGCGCTTTTGGCGATCAGCAAAATGACGTGCACATACTGGTCGAGGCGCACGGGCAGGAAGGCGCGGGCGGCGAGTGGTGCGAACAGATTTTCAGCGATGGCTCGCGGGTGGGTAGTTGTGGGCATCTGAGGGCGCCGACCGATCTGTTGCCGCTGTCCGCCGCCGATTTGGCCGAGATCAAAACCGCGATCTCGGCGTTGGCGACCTCCGTCCTGGACTACGTCGAGACCTCCGGGCTGATGCAGCATTACATGTTACATTTCTACGACTTGCGCGTCTGCCCTGACGAGGGGCGGTCAATTATGATCGAAAATTTATTCGATGGAGTTGGCAACGGTTGCCGCGAAGAACGACGACTGCGAGGGTCACACGCGGAGAAAATCCGCAAACACATAGGGAGGGCGCCGCTTTGAAACCGCGCTGTATCGCACTGTTCATTTTTTCGGTTTCCGTAGCGACCGGCTGCGTGGCGCGGGGGCCGGTTGAGCCTGGGGCAGAACAACGGGCGGCGATCCATCCGCCCGCGCAGCCGACCCAAGCGGAGATAGAGCGCTGGCATGAGCGGTGGGAGCGGGCGGAAACTTTCCACTTCAAGGAGGGGCGTTATGCACAATGAGCCGTATAAGCCGGACCCGGAGGGCGACGATGCTCCAACGGGTAGTGTTGTCGTATACCTGTTCTTAGGTGCGTGTCTCTTAGTGGCGGTGTTAGCGGCGTTGGTGTTGTCGAAAACGTAAGGAGGCCATGCGGTGAAACATATCTTGTTTCAGATCGGCATTGACAAATACCCCGATGCACCGCTTTCGCTGTGCGTCAAGGATGTGCGGGCGCACTACCGGGCGTGCTGTAATTATTTTTGCACGGAGGCAATCGAGGGCCGGATGCTGTTGGACTTCCAGGCTGACACGGCGGGCATCTGGCACGCGCTACAAGACCTTAACGACTCGCTCTGGCGGAATCAGGAACCGACTTGGCTCGGGATACACTACTCGGGGCATGGCTCGTATGTCCCTGACTTGGGCGAGCAGGACGAAACCGACCGTTATGACGAATGCATTTGCCCGGTGGATTTCACGTTCGTAAACGTGGAGCATCTTGCGCTGCGGCGGGCGATAACGGATGACGATATGCGGGCATTCGCGCAGAAGTTACCGCCGTGGGTGGTTGCGGAAACGATGCTCGATTCCTGTCACAGCGGGGTTGACGTTCTCGGAGTGCGGGGCGTGGGGTCTGCTTATGGGACACCGCGTTTTATCGCGCCGCCGCCGGACATGGCGCGGGGTGAGCATGAGCCATTTGCCGCCGCGCTGGCGGACTTGCCGAACGTGATTTGCTGGACCGCCTGTCGCTCTGAACAGACCGCGAGCGAGGGAACGCTAGGAGACGAGACGGGCGGCATTTTTACCACGGCCTTCGACGACCTTCTCTTGTCGGGTGTTACCACGCCCACGCGGCGGGAGTTACTAGAAAGTGTGCGCGGTCTAATCAAGGACGCCGGATACCGGCAAGAGCCGCAATTGTGGTGCCCGGACAGGTTCATAGACCTGCCTTTTGGCGTCACCGAAAGGGACTGACCTATGGCAGCGCATGACGCCGAAAACATTCCAATCCCGATCCGGGAATTGATCGCGTATGTCGTGGACATCGCCGTAGCGCGCGCGTTCCAGGAGCACATTCGGTCATGTCCGCAAGGTTCGCGCATATCTGTTTTGGAAAACAAAACCACGCGGCTGGAATTATCCTTCGTGCGGCTTGTGCTGTTGTTGTTGGGTAGCGGTGTGCTCAGCGGTAGCTCCGTCTGGTGGCTGGCAAATTTCGCGGGAGGATAAAACGGAATGAACTGGACCGACGAAGTGGTTGCGGATGCCGAAATAACCGGACTGGCCGTCTGCACCACCACAGATATTAAACCGTTCAACCTGGCGACCATGCTGGTCACGCGATCTCTCAAGGTGCACATGTTCCCCGTCTGGCGGGTCTGGACGCCGGAGAGCGGGTTCGACTTGGTTTATTACGAGATGCAGTTCAAGAGCGGCATGGTCGGGCCCCGGAGTCTACGGCGGGCGCAGGAGTGGTCTACGGCAAAGCCCTGGCGGCGCCTACACATCCGCTGGCTGGAGGGTTTAACCCCAGCGCAATGCCGGGCGGCCCTGGACCGGAACGCGGACCTCAAGCGGCGTTTGAGGGGTTACGGGAAAAGCCAACTGTTGGCCAAATGGACCTGCGAAAGATTCGGCTGGCCGTTGGAAAACGACGACACTTTGCTTGACTGTTCCGAGCACACCGCCCGCGTTGTCTACGCGGCCGATCCGTTTTGGGACCTGCGCGACGAGCGGCGGCGCGAATTCGACGCCGTGACGCCCGGTAGCGGCTGGCGCAAACTCATATTACGTCTTCCGGGGTAATCGTCGCGCCCGGCCGTTCTTTGCCCCCCGTCCCCCGTTCTCTTTTCCTATTTTTGCGTTATCATTCTTGATAATGCTAATGTCCTAATAGGGCCATCCTGACACTTGGCGTCAAAAACGGGGTAAATAGAGCGATTTATTAGGGATTTGGCCCCACCGGGACTTTGGCACGGGGCTTGCTATGTATATCCCGGAGCGGGGAACGAAACAAAACAAGCAACATCGGAGAAAAACACATGCAGACGCAAACTTGGCGGGACATAGACGGCGCGACAGAACACGACGTGGGGCGTATTGCCGTGCGTCACGTGGGTGGCCCAACCATTGCGATCGAGGACACGCTCGCCGCCGCAATAGCGGCGGCGGACGCGCTCGACCCGGACTGCGAGGATGCGGACCGCATCGCGGGGCGGTGCGACACGACAACCGACCTGCACTACCTCACGGACGACGACATCGCGGCGGTTGTTGTGGAAAAATAGCAAAGACGTGCTGCCCCTCCGCGACGCGAAGGGGAGGCCCACGGCAAAAAACTGACCGACGGAAGGAAACATGCAACTCGACAAACTGACCAGCAATGACGGAATCCCAGCGGGACTGCAACGGCTTGCGGTCCTTGCCAACAAAACGGTCGTCAGGAAAAAATGGAGCGCGTGGCTCGAAACTGTGCCACACGCGACGGCCCAAGGTCGGTCACTGTATACGCAGACAAACATGGTAACGTTGAGCGCCCTGGCCATCGAAGCGGGCTGCCCGACGGTGGCCCACTGCTACCTGACGATCATCTGAACCGGCGTGGATGCGGCGCAAGTACTGGGGTGAAAACATGAGAACAGAAAACAAAACAAGGGAAGCCAATGACTAAAAGTGAAGTTGAGAAAATTACGAATCGGGTAATGCTGCGGCTGGCGATTGTGGAGGAACATATTACGACGGCTGTTGACTGGTGCGCCGCCGCCGCAGAGGACATGCAAGAACAGTTACCCGAAATCGACAGCGGAACGCCGGAAGGTCGGATGGCGGAGGCTATCGCCCTCGCGGCATGGCGAGCAAAGCGATATATGTTGGAAGCGGCCAGCGCGATAAAGCCGTTTGTGTTGCGTGACTGACTGACTGACTGGTGTAAGTGAAGAAAGGCTAAACAGCATGGGAAAAAAGCTCATAGTGTTGCTGCTGCTGCTTTCGCCGTCAATATGGGCGGATACGACAACCGGATGGGCAACGTATTACACGCGAGAAAGTTGTAAGCATGAAGGCACCGGCGGCAAGGACATTTTGATGGCGAACGGCCAGCCGCTAAACGATAACGGCATGACCTGCGCGTTATGGGTAACAAACGCCAACGGGCGACCTATGCGCCCGGATGGGCGGCTGATCCAAGTTCGCAATGCGGGCAACGGGAAAACGGTAACGGTAAAATGGACTGATAACGGACCGGGCAAAAAAGCGAGGGCAAGGAACGTCGTTGTTGACCTGACGCCTGCGGCATTCCGTTCACTTGGCGGACAGTTGCGGGATGGAAAAATTCGGGTGGAAACAAAGAGAAGGGAATGACCATGATCGAAGAACCACGTCATAACGCGGTTGTGCGGCAAGCCGTATGGAATGATCGGGAGTTCATGGACTATGCGCGCAACGTCCTGCAATACGCGCTTCGCTCGCCGCATCGGTTCGCCGCCGATATCGTGCCGGAACACCTGCGCCCGCTGTCGGCAACGCTGAGCGGCAACGTATTTCACGCGCTTGAGCGGGCGCATTTGATCGAGCCGATAAGACTGCCACAGGGACAAATACTACGCAAGAAGTCCGACGCGACAACACGAAAAAGCGCATGGATAAACTGCTACCGGGTCAAAAACCTTGCAGCTGTTGAACGGTGGCTGAGAGAACACGGCGGGTATGTTGCCCCGCAGATGGAGTTAGCAATATGAACCGACTATACGAGAGACTAGATGTTGGAAACGTTTTGCGCGGCGGAGCAACCGACCTGTTGGAAGTTACCGACGTACGCGATGATCGGGACGGCCAGGTTGTCAAAGTGCGGCAACTTTCTCCAATGTCATTCGATGAGGCCTATAACGACTGGTTTCCGACCGTCGGCCTTTGCCTGAGCGGGTGGCAGGTGTTGACGGGAGAAAAGTTATGACACCCGAAGAGATCAATGCCCAACAGATCAAGGCCAGAGAAGCCGCCAACGCGGGGCCACGCCCGCGCCACACTGGCCGGGCGCTGCGCCCGGCCAGCGCCAGTCTTGACGGGCGGATTGACCGCCCAAAGGAGTGAATATGCCAGAGAGCCAAACCAGGCAATCCGTACCGTCGAAGACCTTGTTCGACTGTTTAGACGCCATGCATGGAGTTGGAAGCCGAGGAGAGTTCAATCGCGCTACGAACCGAGCAGAGCGAAAGTTCTGCGATGGCTCTTGCGATGACCGAGATGGTCACGTTGGAGATGTCGTTGTCGTGCGCGTGTATGACGGAACCCATGACTGGGGATTCTTCTCTTACTGCGCGTCGGCTATTGATGAAGACAAAAAACGAGGTCTGTCTGTATTTTCGAATGTGGCGCGGGTCAGCGGGGTGACGGAGGCGGACGGAAAAAAAGATTAAATATTCGCTAGACAAAAAAACCATCGGCGGATATAGTCCATGCAGTAATGGGAGTGGAGTCCCACGGAGTTGACTTGAGCACAAGCAAACAAAAAAGCGGTACGCGGCTGAAAATGAGTTCCCTCCTGTCGGGCAACCCGACCGGCTCCGCTCACTCCACCAGCCCGTGCCGCTTTTTCTTCGTAAAAAATTATTAAATATTATAGACCTGCTACCCCAATTATGCTTTATTGACGGCAGCATGAACTAAACGGAGTCGATTTTCCGACATGCAAACAGGGACGCAAACACAATCCGACAACGATAAGCTGGGCGCAACGGTGGTCAACTCCTGCGAGCAACTCGCAAGTCCCGTACCACAAATCGACGTTGCGCCCGGCTTATCGAGATCGGAAGCAGAAGTGAGCGATTCGCTGCATTGGTTCCCCTGGTTTCCAAACCGATGGATAGGTTCGTTGTCCGTCAAGTGCATGACCCTAGCCGAGAAAGGCGCTTACCGGGAATTGCTGGATTGGCAATGGCAAGGGCGCGGTTATCTTCCTGCTGATTTGGACCTGTTGTCACAGGTTGTAGGCTTTGACGTAAAAACATTTTCCCGAGTGTTGTCGAAATTCCCCGAATGCGGTGAAGGCAAACGGGCAAACGGTGTATTGCTCTCCATCTGGCAGGATCAAGTTCAGAAACATGGACGTCGATCCTGCGCCGGTAAGCGCCGCTGGCAGTCGGAAAAGAATCAGACAGAAGAAGAAGATAAAGATAAAGATAAAGATAAAGAGGCGTATCCTCATGCATTGCATGATGCATTGCATGATGCATTGCATAAAAAGATATTACCAGCCGAAGGCGCTTCACCCAAAGAACCGTTCCAGAAGCTTCGCTCACGCAACCCGTTAATGGACGCGTTGGGGAAACTGGACGCTGCTGGCGGGAATGTTGAGCAGATAACAAAATCAGGCTGGTCTAGTATCGCCGGAGCATTGCGCGACATACGGGAAGTCACACCGGAAGTCACGCCGGAAGAAATCGAACGCCGCGCAGCAAACTACCGAACTCAATTCCCAGCCGATACGCGGATAACGGCTCATGCGCTGGCGAAACATTGGGCGAGATGCGCTGAGCCGGGCCAGAAGGTGGCGCGACCTGTTTTAGAACGCCGTCATGTCGATCCGAGGATATGAAGAGGTGGCCGTTGATATGGGAATTGGAATATTTACAAGAACGTGTAGAGGGCAAGACAATGGATAGGCCATCATGCGGGATGTGCAAGCACTTCAAGGATGTTGGATACCAGAACTGGGGCGGATGCACGGCGCAAGTCCCGTGCTGGGCTTGGGGTGAGTACATTGAGACAACACGGCAAGTATTCCGCGACGGGAGTACGGCAGACCTTGCGCCAGACTGCGAAGCGTACACGCCGAAGCCGAATGTGGCGCGGGTCAGCGGGGTGACGGAGGCGGGCTTGCCCGCCGACGGCGCATCCGCTGAACCCGCGTTGCTGGACGGCGCTGCGCCGGACGGCAACGCGGGGCCTCGCCCGCGCCACACTGGCCGGGCGCAGCGCCCGGCCAGCTCAAAGGGTGAGCCTCGCTCTCCCGAAAGGAAGCCATGAACGATCAAAAAACGCCAGACGCG
>JALOAP010000141.1 GCA_023228745.1 Dehalococcoidia bacterium
CAACCCCTCGTCACTCGACGTCCCCACGCCCGAGTACGTCGCCAGGATGTATGCGCCATCGTCGGTCTTGAGTGTTACCCGTACGTCGAGCTTGATGCTGCCATCCGGGCGGACGGTGACCCAGTCGCCGCCGCCGTCTTCCACGATGCCCCGCAGCTTCGCTCCTTCGAAGGTGCCGCCGGTGACGCGTACGTGGACGCGGGTCCCCTGCGGCGCGTCCTGCAGGACTGCCACCTGCTGCGTGCTGACGGTGATCGTGAAGAGATGCTCGACTGCGAGTTGATTCGCTGGCATGGGCTCACCCCGGCGCCGTTCAGTGGTGCGCGGAATCTACCAGAGGAGTCTATTCAGCGCATCCACACCGCACCCAGCGTCAGCCCCTTAGGCATCGATTACTTGGTTGACAAGTAATCCCGCCGAAAATAGCATCTGGACGATGGAACGCCGCCTCCTCCCGGCCGAACATGCCGTGCTGGCCATGCTGCGTGAGGGCCCGATGCACGGCTACGAAATGGCGCGCCTCTTCGAGTCACCCGAGCTCCAGCTCATCTGTCCTGTTGAGCAGAGCTCGCTTTATACCTACCTGCGTAACCTCGAAGCACCCGGTTTCGTGACCTGGAGCGAACGGCGTGTCGGTGCGCGCCCTCCACGGAAGATGTACGAACTCACCGAGGTCGGCCGCGCGGAGGTTGAGCGCTGGCTTCGTACGGCCGTCGAGCGCCTTCGCGAGGTGCGAATGGACTTCCTTCTGAAGCTCTTCTTCCTGCGCCAGTTCGATCGCGAGGCAGAGCTGCAGCTCATCCAGGACCAGATCGATGTCTGCGAGCGCTACCTGCAATCGCTTGATGCCGTGGAGGTCGTCAGCGAATTTCATATGCTCGCACTCGACTCCAAGCGCTCGGCCGCGGTAGGCACCCTCAACTGGCTCCGTACCTACATACAGCAGGCAATGCTGGAGGCGACAAAATGACGAAACCCGCCTGGGTTGCGCTGCTCGTCGTACTGCTCGGCAGTGCGCTCCTCGCCGCGAGTTGTGGCAACGACGATGGAACCGACGGATCACAAGACAAAGCATCCGCAACCACTCCCGACCCGTCGCTGACCGGCGAGATTACCGTCCTCGCGGCGTCATCTTTGACCGAGGCCCTCGAGGATGTGGGCAAGCAGTTCGAAGCAGCACACCCCGGCGCCAGGGTGCGGTTCAGCTTTGCCGCCTCATCGGCGCTCGCCACACAAATAGAGGAAGGCGGCCCTGGCGATCTGTTCGCCTCGGCCGACCAGGCCCAGGTCGACCGGCTCCAGCGAGACATCCACGTTGGGCCATCCGACGTGTTCGCCAGGAACGAACCGGTGGTTGTCGTGCCTAAGGGCTCGTCCACCGTGGTCTCGTTCGAAGATCTCGCGAAGGGTGGCGTCCGCCTCGTGCTCGCCGGCCCCGAGGTGCCCATCGGCAAGTACGCACGGCAGGTCCTTGAGAACGCCTCTGCACCCGGCGGCATCGATGCGGCGTTCTCTCAGCGGGTACTGGACAACGTCCGAAGCGAGGAGTCGAACGTGCGGGCTGTGTTGGCCAAGGTCCAGCTCGGCGAGGCCGATGCCGGTATCGTCTACGCCACCGATGTCGCCGCCGCCGGCGGCGAAGTCGAACGCATCGACATTCCTCCGCAATTCAACGTGGTCGCCGAGTATCCCGTGGCCATCTCTGCCCACGCGGTCAATAAGCCGCTGGCCGCTGCCTTCGTCGAGTTCCTGCTCTCTGATAAAGGACAGGAGGTGATGGAGGCACACGGGTTCAAAGGAAAGTAGTAGGGCATGGAAGGCGCGCGCCTCGACCGGGCGATGCTCGCGACAGTCATTTTGCTCGCTGGCGGATTCGCGTTGTTCTTCGTGCTCCCCTTCGTGGGCTTGCTCGAACGTGCGCTCGACGATTCCCGCACCTGGGATGTGATGACCAGCTCGACCGCGCTCACCGCGCTGCGCCTCTCGCTCATCACGGCAACCACCGCCACCGCCATCGCGGTCGTCTTTGGAACCCCGGTCGCCTACTTCCTCGCGCGGAGCCGCTTCCGTGGGAGGACGCTGGTCGACGCATTGGTAGACCTTCCGATCGTCCTGCCGCCAACCGTGGCTGGCGTTGCCTTGCTCACCGCCTTCGGCCGCCGCGGCCTCCTCGGCGAGCCCATCGAACAGTGGACCGGCTTCACCTTCGGCTTCACGACCACCGCCGTGGTCATGGCACAACTGCTGGTTGCCGCACCGTTCTATGTGCGAGCGGCCATCAGTGGCTTCGAGCGCGTTGACGTCCAGCAGGAGCGGGTCGCCTACACGCTCGGCGCCTCGCGCACGCGTACGTTCTTCCGCGTCGCCATGCCCCAGGCCTGGCCCGCCCTGGTCGCAGGTATCGTGCTCTGCTGGGCCCGTGCCGTCGGCGAACTGGGCGCGACGCTCATCTTCGCCGGCAATCTCAAGGGCGAAACCCAAACGATGCCGCTCGCCATCATCTCCGCCTTCGAGGGAACGACCCTTGGGCTCGCCGGCGCCATCGCCCTTTCTCTTATCCTGCTCGCCGTCGCGCTCGCCGTCCTGGTTGTCTTCCGTCTTACAGTGCGCCGCGCGCCGGGGTCGCTATGACGTTGCAGTTCGAAGCGCGAAAGCGCTTTGGCGCCTTCTCCTTCGATGCCGCCTTGGAAGCGGAACAGGAGATCGTGGTGCTCTTTGGGCACTCTGGGGCAGGCAAGAGCCTGAGCCTGCAATTTATCGCCGGGCTCGCCCAGCCCGAGGCTGGCCGCATCGCCATCGGCGGCGCTCTCGTCTTCGACTCCGCGGCCGGTGTGAATCTCCCGCCGCAGGCCCGCGACGTGGGCTACGTGGTCCAGGACCTCGCCCTGTTCGGCCACATGACCGTGGCCGAAAACGTTGCCTTCGGCATCCCCCGCGCCAGGGACCGCAGTCGTCGCGTTAGCGAGTTGCTGGAGCTGCTGCAGCTCCAGGGCTTCGAGCAGCGGCGGCCCGGCACCCTCTCCGGTGGACAGCAGCAGCGCGTCGCCCTTGCTCGCGCGCTGGCCCGCGAGGGACGCCTGCTCCTTCTCGATGAGCCGTTCAGCGCCCTCGATGAATCGCTCCGCGCGGGCCTTCGCCGGGAGCTCATCCGCCTGCGAGCAGAACTGGGTCTCACCATCATCTTTGTCACCCACGACCTGCGCGAAGCACACTTGCTCGGCGACCGCCTTGCCGTGTTCGACGACGGCCGCATCCTCCAGTTCGGGCCTCGTGAGGATGTCTTCCGCCGTCCAGTCTCCCGCAGGGTGGGTGAACTCACCGGTGTCGCCAACATCTTCCCCGCCTGCGCGATGCGCGCCGCCGGTCCGCTCCTCCGCACGCGCAGCGCAGACGGCCTCGAGCTGCTTGCAACCCGGCTCAATGGATGTGAGTTGCCGGGGGGCTCAGCCGTGGAGCTGATGATTCGTGCCGAACGCGTGAACCTCCGCCGAGAACCCCCTCCGGAGCTGCCGAATGTCTTCGAAGCCGTCATCGCGGAGGAATTCGCCTATGGCAACGCCCACACGCTGCACTTTGTTCCCGTCGGTCCCGGCCCCCGGCTCGAAGTAGAGATCGCGTCCCGCCCCTACGATGTTCTCGGCGTCAGCGAGCGAAAGCGCTGGTACCTCGAAATCCCACCCGAAGACCTGCTCGCAGTCCCGGCAAGCTAGTCACCCAAGAGGTCCCCGCGCAGCCCGAACGCCGCTCGCGAAAGGTGAACCGAAAATCGTGAATCGAAAATCGGCTTGGGGGGTGGGGGCGAAAGCCCGGCAGAACCGGGTTTCGCCCCCGGTGCGACGGGGAGGACAATGTCGCTTGGCTGCCCTTGGTCAGGAGGCCGCCTGTTCTTACCTACGGATGGTGCTACGATAGCCTTCAGGGAAAGCCGTAGACGGTTCGGTGGCGATTCGGTGCGGGCCCGGTTGGAGGCCGCATCGCGCTGTTAGTTGACACTGTTACCCCTTGTGCTAACCTCAGATTTCGGCGCTTTCTGACGGTCCGCTTTCGTGGCATTCTGCTAGGTCGCGAAGCTGAGTCCTGAAGACGGCCCAGGCCCATGTGGCAGGGGCGCTGTTCATGAGCAGGCTTTTCGGCCTGTTTCTGTGCCCAAAACGATTCGAAGGTTTCGCGACCTTTTCCCGTCGATGCGGGCCTCCCGCACGACCCCATGCAATGAACGAGGGAAGCAGGAATGCCGACCATCAACCAGTTGGTCCGCAAGGGCCGTCGGCCGAAGGCCAAGAAGTCCGGTGCACCGGCGCTGCTCTACCGGTTCAACTCACACACGAACCGGCTGACAAAGTCGGAGGGGAAGGGCTCGCCGCAGAAGCGCGGCGTTTGCACCCAGGTGCGCACCCAGACCCCGAAGAAGCCGAACTCCGCGCTTCGGAAGGTCGCGCGCGTCCGCCTCTCGAACGGCATCGAAGTGACTGCATACATCCCGGGTGAAGGCCACAGCCTCCAGGAGCACTCCGTGGTGCTCGTTCGCGGCGGCCGCGTGAAGGACCTCCCCGGCGTGCGCTACCACATCGTTCGTGGTGCGCTCGATGCGACCGGCGTCAACAACCGGAAGCAAGGGCGCAGCAAGTACGGCACTCGCAAGAATGCCCAGACCACCGGCCGCCGCTAGGCCGCGTTAGACGTTTCCAGAACCGGGAGAGCTAAGAGATGGCCCGACGCAACCGCCCAGAACGGCGCCCTACCCCGCCGGACGCGCGCTACAACAACGTGCAGGTCCAGGTGCTCATTAACAAGCTCATGAAGCGAGGCAAAAAGAGCACGTCCGAACGCGTCGTTTACGGCGCGTTCGACCGGATCTCGGCGCAGACCGGGCGGGACCCGCTCGATGTCTTCCAGCAGGCTGTGCGGAACACCACCCCCGTGCTCGAAGTGAAGCCGCGCCGCGTCGGTGGTGCCACCTACCAGGTGCCAGTGGAGATCCGGCCCGACCGCCGGCTCGCGCTCGCCATGCGCTGGCTGCTCAACGCCGCTCGCACCCGCGGTGGCCGCTCCATGTCCGAGCGCCTCGCCTCTGAGCTGCTCGATGCTGCAAACAACACCGGCGCCGCTATTAAGCGTCGCGACGACACCCACCGTATGGCGGAGGCCAACCGCGCCTTCGTCCACTACCGCTGGTAACGCGGAAGGTTCAGGAGACTCATGGCCAGTCCCATCGACATCGAGCGCATCCGGAACATCGGAATCATTGCCCACATCGACGCGGGTAAGACCACGGTGTCCGAGCGCATCCTCTTCTATACCGGTATCTCCTACAAGCTCGGCGAGACCCACGAAGGCACCGCCGTCATGGACTGGATGGAACAGGAGCGCGAGCGCGGTATCACCATTACCTCCGCCGCAACTACCTGCACGTGGGGCGATACCACGATCAACCTGATCGATACCCCCGGCCACGTAGACTTCACGGCCGAGGTCGAGCGCAGCCTCCGCGTGCTCGACGGCGGTGTGGTTGTCTTCGACGCCGTCGCTGGTGTCGAGCCGCAGTCCGAGACCGTCTGGCGCCAGGCCGACCGCTACGCGGTACCCCGCATCTGCTTCGTGAACAAGATGGACCGCACCGGTGCGGACTTCCAGCGCACCACGGAGATGATGATCGAGCGGCTCGGCGCAAACCCCGTGCCGATTCAGATCCCGGTCGGCGCAGAGGCCGAGTTCGATGGCGTCATCGACCTCATCGACATGAGCTGGTGGTACTTCGGCGGCGATAAGGGCGACAAGCCGGAGCGGCGCGATATCCCGGCCCACCTGCAGGAAGCGGCCGAAGCCGCGCGCGACAAGCTCATCGAGGCCATCGGTGGCGTCGACGACCAGGTCATGATCAGCTACATCGAAGGGCACGAGATCAGCACGCACGAGCTTAAGGCGGCCATCCGCCGCGCCACACTCGCGAACCTGGTCACGCCCGTCCTCTGTGGCACCGCGCTCAAGAACAAGGGTGTCCAGAAGCTGCTCGATGCCGTCGTCGATTACCTCCCAAGCCCGACCGACATCCCGCCGGTCACCGGCGTGAACCCGAAGACGGGCGAGGAGGAGGAGCGGCACGCAAGGGACGACGAGCCTCTCGCCGCTATTGTCTCCAAGATCGTGTCCGACCCCTACGTCGGCCGCCTCGCCTTCTTCCGCGTCTATAGCGGCGTGCTCAAGGCGGGCGACAATATCTACAACTCCACCAAGGGTGAGCGGGAGCGCATCGGCCGCGTCCTTCGCATGCACTCCAACCAGCGCGAAGAAGTCGATGCGGTACACGCCGGGAACATCGCCGCTGCGGTTGGCCTGAAGCGCACCTTCACCGGCGACACCCTCTGCGACGCCGACCGGCCCATCATCCTCGAGAATATCCAGTTCCCCGAGCCCGTCATCCGCGTCGCCCTCGAGCCGAAGAGCAAGGAAGACCAGGACAAGATGGGCGACGCCCTCATGAAGCTCTCGGAAGAGGACCCGACGTTCCACTGGACGTTCGACGAGGAGAGCGGCCAGACGCTCATCTCGGGCATGGGCGAGCTCCACCTCGAAGTCATCGTCGACCGGATGCTCCGCGAACATAAGGTCGCGGCCAACGTCGGCCGCCCGCAGGTGAGCTACCGCGAGGCGATCACACAGCCCGCAAAGGCAGAAGGCCGCTTCGTTCGCCAGTCTGGTGGTCGCGGCCAATACGGCGTCGTGGAGCTCGAAATTGAGCCCCTCGAGCGCGGCCAGGGCTTTGTCTTCGAGAACAAGATCGTCGGCGGCGCCGTACCGCGGGAGTACATCCCGGCGGTGCAGGCAGGCGCCCGCGAGGCGCTCCAGGGCGGTATCCTCGCCGGCTACCCGGTGCTCGACGTCAAGGTGGCCCTCGTCGATGGCTCGTTCCATGCGGTTGACTCCTCCGAAATGGCGTTCAAGAACGCCGGCTCTATCGGTGTGAAGGAAGCGGCCCGCAAGGCCGGCCTGGTCATCCTCGAGCCCATCATGAAGGTCGAAGTCCGCTGCCCCGAAGAGTACTTCGGTGCGGTCGTCGGCGACGTCAACTCGCGGCGCGGCATCATCCTCGGTTCCGAAGCCACGGGCAAGACGCAGATTGTGAACGCCCACATCCCGCTTTCCGAGACGTTTGGCTACTCCACCGACCTCCGCTCGCTCACGCAGGGCCGCGCGAGCTACAGCATGGAGTTCGACCATTACGAAGAAGTCCCCAAGAACATTGCCGCCTCGCTGACCAAGCAGGCCGGCGTTAGCTAAAACAGAAGCTTTTCCACGGAGGAACATCAGCGATGGCGAAGGCAAAGTTCGAGCGCACTAAGCCGCACGTAAACGTTGGGACGATCGGGCACGTCGACCATGGCAAGACGACGTTGACGGCCGCGATCACCAAGAC
>JALOAP010000142.1 GCA_023228745.1 Dehalococcoidia bacterium
CTGTTGGTAGTTGATCCACAGTATCACCAGACACAACCCGGACGCGATACCTTGTTGTTCTACAATGTTCCAGATTAGATCAGGCGTGGTCAGTAATATCCGCTCCTGGACATGGCAATCTCTTCAGCCGTCTTCACTTCGAACGTGAACGTGATCTTGTGTTGGTAGTTCGTCGAGGGTGCCCATCCTTTGAGTGTGTACGTCATCGCAGAGTCGAACATCTCAAACGTATTCACAGATACCTCTTTTGCATCCTCGCAGTACGCCGAACCCGCTCCTTTGGGAAACACTTGAGAAGCACCGTCGTAAATAGCAACGAACACCATACGAGCACACCCAGGAGGGAAGAAGACTGAGAGTTGCTGGAGAATACCAGCAGGTAACTCAATCGTTTCACTCGCTGGAGACGCGCTCGCTGTTCCCGCTGGAACTGTCAACTCTTTCACGTAGTGCATCGTGTATCACACCCGGTATCTGGTCAATACAGTTCATGCAGATGTCGAACTGTAACCGTTCCTGGTTCGCAGAGTGACGAGACGTAAACCGTTTCCCGTCACCGCTCACCACCACAGTCATCCCTTCGGGATTGTATTGTCCGCAAATATAACATTTGTAGACTTCAACCTTCGCCATTACGAGTACCCCCTGATTCGTTCGCTCAGTATTGCTATCATCTCAGTCATGTAGATGAGAGCTTCTGCAGTTGTGTACTCACTAACGTCTCGTACTTCGAAATGAACATCAACCTTGTGTCTGTAATAACAACCCACGTTCCAACCGACGATGTAGAACAGGTTACTTCCCGTATCGAAAGATAAGTTCTCCTGTATCGGTATGTTAGTGGAATCTTCCGCATAATACGTACCCGGCTCTGTTGGGAGTATTTGGTTCACCCCATGATAGATTTGGACACATACTTGTCGAACACAACCCGGCGGGAAAATGATGTTAACCCCAGTCAAGGTGCCAGCAGCGAAATGAAGTGGTACGATGACCGGGTTGTCCGCGGTATGCTCGGGCAAGACTTCAACAGCTGCCGCGTAATGCATGGACTAATCGAGCACCTCCCCCTGGATGAACAAGCGGCAGTCATCGCCCGCAGTTGCTTGGTTCGTCATGAAGTAGACCCTAACTCCAGGCCCCAAGAGAAAGGGTCTCTCAAAGACGATGGGTTGACCAGCGACAGGAGTGGCGACGTAATTGAGGGGGAGGTAAGTCCCCCCATCATAGATTCCGACTGCCCCAGCAACCGTCAACGCCGTGGTCAGATCGACACCAACTACGAGACTGACCCGTCTCGTTTGTGCGTCAGGGAACCTAGGAGAGAGCAAATACTCTGTCGCGCTACCATCCGGATGTGATTGGGTTACCTCGCTGAAGTACATGGCTAGCCTCCGTAGTGAGGAGGAGATCAGCTATAGATCTCCTCGACCACTACAGCGGTGTAAGCGCCTGCAGCAGCATCAAGCAACCTCACCTGAGCACTCTGGAGGTCAGCAGGCATCAAGGCATCAGCGAAGTTGTCATCTGGTTTGCCGAACGGGAAGTATAACGCTCCGTGGACATCTCCCGTCACCTTCAGGTACGAGGTCACTGCGCTTATCGCAGCGTGGGTGATGGTGTTGTCAGCCGCGGTATCATCCGAGGAGATAGTCTCGCCTTTCAGAGTGATCCTGTTCCCAGCAGCAAGCGTACCGGACATCACGTTCACTGACCCGGAAGCATTGGCAGCAAACGATGTAACCTCGCTATGCATCTGCGCGTTCTTGATGTTTGCAAGGTGCGTATCCAGAACCTGATCATCAGTCGCTACCAGCTTGAATATCTCTTCCCTTACGTCCAGGTTCTCGTTGCAGATGGGCTGGAGGTTGTACCAATATCCATCGACCCACCGAGTACGGTACTGATCTTTCCCAATGATTACCTCGGTGATATCAGTCCCTTCAGCAACGTTATCTTCCATAGCGAAGATACCAATTCCGCATACTGGGTGCGAGCTAGGAAGATCCACATCCTTGTAGACATCTCCACCAACAGAAGTGTAATTCCAGATCTCACGCTGGCCGATCATACCCCGGAAGGAAGGAACGTTACCGGGTTGGAACATGTGAAGCAACACGGAGGGAGAGAACGAGCCGGTCGTGAAATGGGTTCCAGCAGTTCCGATCTCAGTAAGATCGTAATCAATGTTCAACTGAACGTTATTGAACCTCGACAGATCGATACCGTATTGAGGATCACCGATATACCGGCCAGGCATGTACCTAAGCTTAACTTCCGGGTATCCCGTCGTGGGGGTCTGATCCCAGTTGTACGCTAACGGCGAACCGGTCTTGAGCCAACCGAGCCGGAACATTTCGGGACCCGTCAGCGACAGGCGTCGATCAGTTCCGTTGAAGATTAGCTCGATCCTCGATATAGCATCGAGCAGATCCTTGTTCGTGTAAGCAGTATCGGCGTTCTGCATCCTGACATTGATGTCTATAGCGCTGATTCCTCCGGCCTTGGGTAGATCTTTCTTATACACAGCAGTATTGCTGGTCTGCGTTTCCCTGTTAACCAGGGTAACTATATCCGGGCGAACCATGATCTACCACCCTCAGCCCTGGTTCTTGATCTCGTGGAGCTTCTGAGCAATAGGCTTGACCCTGTTGTCGATGTTTGCCATCGGGTCAGCAGACCGAGCAGGAAGGTTCATGTCTTCAAGTGCTTTTCGGTACGGTTCGAAACGAGCCTCACGCTTAGCAGACCCTGCTTTCATTCCCGCGCCGATTCTCGTTGCTCCCTTATCAACCGCACCCTTCTTCCACTCGTCGTTAGAAACACTTTCTAGTCCTTTCTTCCGTCGAGCGAGCACGGCTCTATTCTGCATCTGTTCTTCGTACAAGGCCTGACCGCTAATGGCTTTCTCTTTCCAATCATCGGTCGCTTGCACGCCCATCTTGTATGCGGCGGGCACATTTGCAATACTCGCCTCATACTTTTCGGTTATCTGTTTAGCGCTCTTCACTCTCATCTTCGGTTCACCACCGATTTTTATATCTATCGTTTGTAATGTCATTGTATATATAGAGCACGTTGATATAATAGGGGTAAGTTATTTATCCGTATAATACGAAATCACATAGTGTGTTAGAGGCCCCCGCCCGATTTACGGATGTGAGACTGTGACGTTAACAAGTGACGAGATTGAAACAATTGTAAGCGAGACAGAACGGCGAGTAACGGAAGCAGTGAGAGCTAAACGCAAGCCGCGTAAGAACTTCGAGAAGCGGCTCGTAGCTGAGTATATGGGTGTGAAGTATCCAACATCACTCCAATGGAGGAACGTTCGACTAGGTGAGATCCAGAACCAAGGAGACGGGAAGATGTACGCCTTCCTGAGACGATGGGCAGACGGTATCGTAATCACGAAAAGCGAGGTCGTGATCATTGAGGGAAAAGTAAAGCCTGCACCCGGCGTAATCAGTCAGTTGCAGTTATACATCTCACTCTTCCCCAGGACACCGGAATATTACAATTTCAGGAACTGGCCGGTGAGAGGTGAGATTGTGTGCGCACTTAGAGATGACGACGTGGAAGCGTTGGCGAGAACTGCAGGACTGGATTATGTGATCTACGAACCATCGTTTATGCCCGACATATTGGATTCGCTGTAGCACGAGGCGTGTTCGACATGAGAGACGTTCCAGATTCGTTTTAGTATATATCTGGGAGAATATTCACCAGAATGCCCGAAAATCGAGTTGACACCCTGAGGTGGGTAAATGTACCGGCCAGAACGAGAAAATGTCAGGAAGGGGCCAAATAAGCAAACGTCAGTGATTGGGAGGTGTGTACGAGATGGCAATTGTAAGGAAGGAGAATATCGAGACCGCGCCTAAGAAGGTCGAGGGAGCGAAGGAAGCGATACGTACGAAGGTTACCGCGCGTGAAGCGGCAGAGAAGCCTAGCGCAGAGAAAAGACTAGCGCTTATGCGGTTGAGAAAAGAACGGATAGAGGAACTCAAATCGGAGGGCCGGTAATGGCTATTGATCTGCAAGGTATATTCAACGACTGGGCAAAGGATGTAGGATACGAAGAACCGAAAGACGATAGGGAAATTAGTGTAGAGACAGCAAAAGACTGGATGAGAGACGCGCTTGTCAGTAAGAACCAGAACGTGCTAGACGACAACGACATCGAGTGGGAAGAGCCAACGTCTCCACCAACTAAGATTACACCTAAACCCAAGTCGGTCAAGAGTATAGCGAAGTCAGTACCAACTAAGAGTATTGGTCAGACCATAACAACAGAGACAGCAAAGCAACTGGGTAGTATCAGAGATGCTAAGCTGGTGTTGGCTAAAGGACCAGTAACAACTGAAGTACAATTATCAGGGGACCCGTTCAAGCCAACGTCAGTACCCGTACAGAACAAGATCAAGGAAACTATAGTATCGTTAATAGACCCAGTAACAGAGATGATGGGACTGGACAGAAACGATGCTGTAGTACAGAAAATAACCGAGAACATAGCAAACAACACTGCTTATAGACTAACCACTAGACCAGTTGGAGCAGTGAACGGTGCGTTGCGAGATGTTAACCTAATAGCAAAGGCAGTTGACGAGATAGGTCTAGTAGGAGGTAGTGAGAAAGAGACAGTAAAAACCAGTATTGACCTGAAGTCAATGCTAGAACAGTACAAAGCTGTAGTAGTACCATCAGCTCCTATCAATAGCGAAGTAGCTACGAAAGATCTGATGATGGCAGGGCTTATAAGCAAGAATATGGAGGTTACAGACTGGATAGAGGACACTAACCCATACCCTGACATAGAATGGACCAAAGTAGTATTAGCAGATCAGATGGCAGAGGCTAGGATACCTATAGCGGAAGCACATCTAAACGTGGTGAAGAACCCTACTGCGAGCAATAATGACAGGCTGTACGCACTATCCAAGCTAGAAGAAATGGGCGTGAACACAGCTAAGACTACAGCGTTGGTAGGGGACGAACTTAAAGCAACGCTCTATGAACAACTTGCTAATGCTTCTCTAGAGAGACAAGGAATATCAGACGCATACGTTGCTTATGGTAATCCTAACGCCATATACTCGACTAGCGGCTTAACAAGAGCATTGTTCGGGAAAGCCGCTATCAAGACAGAGTACCCGTCTTATTTCGCGTTGAAACAGGGAATAAACATGAGTGTGCTCCTTCAACAGGAGCTACGCGAGAAGTACGGGTCAGATCTTAGCGACCAGCAAATACTAGACCTTGCTCAGAAGTATCCATCGGTAGCTACATCGTTGTTGACAGGGGAAATCAGAGTTAACGATGCGAAAGCAGCGTGGAACCTGTTCGTTGAAAATACAACGTTACCGGCGAGTGGTGTACCGAAAACAGATCCACCGTTTGGCAGGATTGCAGCACAGCTGGTGTCTCTCGCAGAGTACGGGTTGTCAGAGGAAGAACTCAAAGCATACCTGTACGACGTGAGAGAGACCTATAACGAGGCGGGGAAAAAAAAGATAGACGATTGGATACATAGCGAGAAGTTCGAGACTGACCAGAAAACCGCGTATATAGCGTTACACCCGCTGAAGAGTCTCGAAATGTTGGTGAGAGATCCAGAATTTCAAGTTCCGTTGATGGTTGGTGCCGCGCTAACCGGTGGGTTAGCTGGATTCGCAGTGAAGGGTCTGGCTGGCGCAGCTTCCGGTGTTCTAATGGCACCTTTCGTTTCGACCGAGAGCGGTCAGTTCGCGTCTATGACAGTGTTCGCAGACGCGCAGATCAAAGAGCTAGCTAGTTATGGAGTCAGTGATGCATCAGCGGGTTGGAACCACTTCATATCACAGAACAAGTCGTTACAGACCCTGTACTCTGCTGCTCTAAGAAAGGGAGACCTTGCAGGCGCGGATAAGAGAGCGTTCGCTGCCATTGACAACTGTGATAGAGCAGCGAAATGGATACAAGAGAACATGTTTGGTCTCGAAAAGGCCGGACTACTTGAAACAGTGACAGAGCAACTGCTCGACACGGGAGCGGTATGGGAAGCTACCATTATAGGGAACGAAGAGACCAGAGATTTTATTGAGAGGAAGATTGAGCTACCAGAAGGATGGGTACCTGGTAGTGACAAGTGTTTTGTTAACGGAGTGTTAGTCCCGTACCTGGAGTCAAGAACCCTAACAATCCCTCCCGGCGAGTACGAGATTGGGTACTCTATCGGGAACTACAAACCCGAGTATATCAGAGTGTCAACAAGTGACTGGGGTGTACCGTTAGCGAAAGCAGGTATAACCGACCCTGAACAACCCATACCACTATGGGTGTTCACAGAGTACGAAGACGAACAGAAGCTAGTAGCGGAAGCGAGAACAGAGAGATCAGAAGGAGCTATCGCGGTAATGCTCACAGAGGGGTACGTAGTACCCGTAAGCTTACCCGATGGTTGGGAATACAAGGACCCGAAAACGGGAGAGTGGAAGACTGAAGGAGATGTAACTCTAACCGGGTATCAGACGACGTACCTCGAGCTACGCGACCCGAAAGGGTACGAGAGGTACACCAGTATACGACCAACAGCAGACTATCTCCCAATGGTAGCAGAGGTAACAAACTCAGCACCTTACGTGAAGGACGCGAACGGGTATCCAGTGATCCTGAAAAACCAGTTTACGGAGCAGTACGGCGACGGGAAAGGTGGTCTTGTTGTTAACTTCGGTACAGGAGTGGACACCCGCATTTATATTGACGGGTGGGGACGTCATCAGGGCGAGACTGTCGTTCTCAAGGAAGGTACCCATGTAGTAACCGTGGAACGGCCAGGATATGAACCAGTAAGCAAAATAGTTGAGGTACGAAACGGGGTTGTGGAATATCTCAATCTGATACCGACGTATAAATCAGAACTGGACGCTAACCCGCATTGGGTATGGGAAAAGGGAGCGTCTGTAATTATAATTGACCCAGCGTTGCCCAAGGACGGTAAGTATACGCTCGATGGTCAAGTGGTTGTACCTGGACAGGAAGTCGTAACGACCCCCGGAACGCATTCATTCATAGCGGAACTGTTGGGCAAAGAACCGGCAGTAAGAACCATATCAACAAGGAAAGAGGAAGTCTCGTATATAGCTGAGATACCAACATACAGTCTCAAAACTACGGATGAAGAGAAATCTGCTCTGTGGGCAGCGAAATATGGCGCAGGTACGAGTGTTATCATTATCGACCCGACGCTCGACCCAGAAGGCGTGTACACGTTGGATGGGGAAGTGGTCACGCCTGGTCAGGAAGTGATCACAACACCCGGACAACACGCGGTCATAGCAAGGGTGGAAGGGAA
>JALOAP010000143.1 GCA_023228745.1 Dehalococcoidia bacterium
GGCAAGTTCTTCACGGGAGGCGGCACGGTCCAGGGGACGGAAGAGTTCGAGGTCGACGCCGCAGGGGATGGTCTCCATCCGTGCCGGGTTCGCACCGTAATACCGTTCGAGCAGCTCCCGTTCGTGCGGCGACGCCGTCACGATCGCATCGGCCCGCCCCGCCATCACCCGCTCGCTGCGGATGCGACGCCGCGGCTCGCGCTCGCTGATGCGCGCCCTGTTCTTCACCTCGCCGAGCGTGTGGAACATGACGATGTGCGGGATATCGAGGCTGCGCGCGAGGGCCAGGCCCGGTTGGCCGCTCTGCCAGTAGTGGCTGTGCACGATGCTGTAGGGACCGCGTTCATCCGCCGCGAACTCGCGCAGCCCTTCGGCGAACTCCGGCAGGTGCGGCACGATCGCTTCCTTTTCGATCGGTGCTGGCGGGCCCGCGGGGATGCGCACGAGGCGCAGGTTCGGAGCTACCTCTTCCACGCGCGGCAGGTCGCCATCGAGCCGCGTGAACATGTCCACGCTGTAGCCCAGGCGTGCCAGCTCGCGCGAAAGTTCGAGCACGTACACGTTCATCCCGCCCGTCTCGCGTCCGCCGAGCGTCGCAAGCGGACTCGTGTGGACCGAGACCTGGGCAATGCGCATCGTCATCGTGTTGCCTTCACCCCGGGATTCCCGGGCGTCCCATTGTGCCGGATCGTGGCGCGCACTTCCTCCCCGGGTCTAACCCCGGGTTTCGCACGCTGCCGCTGTTGCGCTACACGGCGAGGAAGGTTGCCAGCGCTTCGAACGCCTCCGGCTCGGTGAGGCTCGGCGCGTGCCCGACGCCAGGCACCACCGCCAGCCTCGCCCCGGGCGACGCCTCGCACATCCGCCGGGCCATCTCATCGCTCAGGATGTCGCTCTCCGCACCCTGCACGATGAGCAGCGGGCACGTAATCGCCCGGAACGCGTCCCACGGGTCCATCGGCGGCGCCGGGGCCGGCGAAACCGGCTGCCGCACTGCCGGGTCCATCTTCCAGACGTAGAGGCCGCTATCGCTGCGGCGGACGTGCCAGCGCGCGTACTCCTGCACCTCATCGTCGCTGCGCCGCGCGAGCACCGCTGCGTTCTCGTCCCGGTAATACTTCGCCACCGCTTTCTCGTCGACGAACGCCTCTGGCGCCGAGCCAGTCATCTGCAGGATGCGCTGCAGCCCGGCGGGGTCGATCTCGGGCCCGATGTCGTTCAGCACGACCTTCGTGACTCGCTCCGGGTGCTGCGGCGTGTAGTACATGCTGATGAGCCCGCCCATCGATGTGCCGGCCAACGCCATCTGCTCGATGCCGAGTGCCGCCCGCACGGCTTCGAGGTCGGCGACATAATTGCCGAAGTGGTATCCGTCCGGTTCACCCCACTCGCTTTCGCCGCGGCCCCGCACGTCGAGGCAGTAGACGTGGTAGCGCTCCGCCAGCTTCGTCGCCACGGCATCGAACACGTGCGCCTGCTGCGTGAGCCCGTGAATCATCATGACGATGGGGTCGCCCTGCGAGCCGCGCGCGATGAGGTGGTGCCGCAGGCCGTTCGCCTGCACGAAGATGTCGCGGGTGCCCGTGACGGGACTCATAGGTGGCCCTCTGCGTCCGGCCGCGAGCATTCCGCCGCCGGTTCCGGTGGCGCGGATTCTAGCGGCCGGCGCTGGTCGCGGCTACTGCACTTCTGCTTTAGCTGCGAGCGCCGGCGGGCTGGCCTTCCACGGCGGGCGTCGTACGGCTTTGTGCAGCTCCGATGCCAGCAGCACCGTGCTCGCGACCGCCACCATGCGCAGCCATGTCTCGCCCGGCAGCGGTTCGAGCCGCAGGACGTACTGCGTTGGCGGTGTATGGAGTGCCAGCACGTGCACGCCGACGGCGAGCACCGTAGAGAGGAACAGGAAGCGGTTAGAGAACGGGGTGATGCGAAAGATGGAGAGGTACTCAGAACGCGAGTTGCCGGTCTGGAATACCTGGAAGAGGACCATTGTGGTGAGCGCCGTTGTGCGCGCCTCTTCAATCGATACGCGATCGACCTCGCGCACCCAGTAGAAGAGCGCCAGCGTGCCCGCGGCCATCACCAGCCCGAGGATCGCAGTTCGTTCCCACAGGACACGGGAGATGATGCCTTCGCGCCGGGGGCGCGGTGGGCGGTCGAGGATGCCCGGCTCCCGGGGCTCGAAGGCCAGCGCGAGATCCTGCAGCCCGCAGGTGACCAGGTTCAGCCAGAGGAGCTGTGCCGCGACGAACGGGACCTCCCAGCCGAACATCAGCGCGCCGAGGATGGTCAGGATCGATGCGACGCCCGTCGACACGAGGAAATAGGTGACCTTGCGAATGTTGTCGAAGGTCCCGCGCCCCTCCTCTACGGCAGCGGAGATGCTGACGAAGTTGTCGTCGGCCAGCACCATTGCGGCGGCCTCACGAGCGACATCGGTACCGCTGCGGCCCATCGCGATGCCGATGTCGGCGGCGCGCAGCGCGGGCGCGTCGTTCACGCCATCACCGGTGACAGCGACGACGTGTCCGTGGGCCTGCAACGCCTCGACGATCCGTAGCTTGTGTTCGGGGGAGACGCGCGCGAAGACGTTCACCGTGCGGACGGCCTCGCGAAGGTCCGCGTCATCCATGCGCTCCAACTCAACGCCAGTGACAGCCCCGTCGCCATCTCGCGCGATGCCTAGTTCGCCGGCAATCGCCGTGGCAGTCACGGCGTGGTCGCCAGTGATCATGATGACGCGCACGCCCGCCCGCCGGGAGGCGGCGATAGCCTCTTTCACGCCTTCGCGGGGCGGGTCCATCATCCCCTGGATCCCAAGGAAGGTCAGCTCCCGCGGCCCGTCATGGCTACCCGGGCCGTGTGCCATCGCGAGCAACCGCAGCCCCTGCGACGCCAGTTCGTGGGCGCGCTCGCGCACTGCGTCCTCATCGATGGGCGTGACCTGGCCCTCGCTGATCATCGTCGTGCAGAGCTGCGCGACACGCTCAGGTGCGCCCTTGACGAACCAGCAGGGAGCGCCGTCGACGTCGCGGAGCGACGCCGAGTATTGCCGCTCGGATTCGAACGGGATCTCGCGCAGGACGGGCCGCTCTTGCCGCAGTAGCGGCACATCCACGCCGAACGCCTGTGCAGACCGAAGCAACGCCGTCTCGGTGGGGTCACCCCGCGTTTCGAGCCCGCTCTCACCGTCCCACGCCTCTGCTTCGTTGGCCAGCACACCCGCCTCGAGCACCGCCAGCAGGCTGCGTGATGGCTCCCGGTCGAGCTGGCCGTTGTCGATACGCACGAGTTGGCTGCCCGCGCTGACAACCTGGACAGTCATGCGGTTCTCGGTCAGCGTTCCGGTCTTGTCCGAGCCGATGACGGAGGTGCTGCCGAGGGTCTCCACTGCGGGCAGGGAGCGCACGATGGCATTCCGCGCCGCCATCCGCCGGACACCGAGTGCCAGCGCGACTGTGAAGGCGACCGGTAGTCCTTCGGGCACCGCGGCGACGCCCAACGCGACGGCTACCGCGAACATCTCGCTCGCCGAGTTCCCGAGAGCGATACCAAGCCCGAAGGACAGGATGCCCGACGCTATCACCGCGACGGTGATCACGCGGCTCAGCGCCACGAGCTGCTGCTGAAGCGGCGTCTTCGGCGGTTCTCGCTGCTGAATCGACTCGGCGATGGCGCCGATCTGCGTCGACTCGCCCGTAGCGACCACGACCCCGCGCCCTCGCCCAGCGGCGACCACGGTGCCTGCGAACACCATGTTTGTCCGGTCGGCCACGACGAGATCGCGCTCGACGGGCGCCGTTTGCTTCGAAACCGGCACCGACTCACCGGTGAGCAGTGACTCGTCGACCGTGAGCGACGTGACGGCGAGCAGCCGGAGGTCCGCGGGAGCACGAATACCGGACTCGAGTACCACCAGGTCGCCCGGGACGAGCTGGCTCGCGTCGATCACCTGCTCATGCCCGTCGCGCACCGCCCGCGCCTGGAGCGAGATGATATTCATGAGTGCCCGCACGGAGCGTTCCGCACGCAGCTCCTGGCTGAGCCCGAGGCCCAGGTCCAGGACGAGCGCCGTGGCGATCACCCCGGCATCGATGAACTCTTGCAGCGCGAGCGTGACCACCAGCGCAAACGTGAGGATAGAGATCAGGGGGTCGCGAAGTTGGCGCAGTGCGATGGCCAGCACGCCCGGTGGTGGAGCCGGCTCGACCACGTTCGGGCCGTAACGGTGCAGCCGCGCTGCCGCCTCGCGCGTTGAGAGCCCCTCGCCCCCGGTATCGAGCCGCGCCAGCGCTTCGGCGCAGGTAAGCGTATGCCAGCCGGGGGCGTGGGGTGGAGCGTTCACGGCACCACAGTAGCGTGCACCAACCGGGAATGTGGAGGGCTGGCCCCCGCCCATCGGCCTCCTGTGGCCGCGCGCCAGGGATTCTTGGCGGCCGTAGCTCCCCCTCCCCTATGTGTGAAAAAGGCCGCCCAACCGGGCGGCCATTCTTGCTCATCAGCCGATGGCAGGCAGACCTACGTCACCTTCAGTGCCAGCGCCTGGGTGAGGTCCAGCGGGATGCCGGGGCCCATGGTGGTCGTCAACGTCGCCGAGCGGATGTACTGGCCCTTGGTCTCGCGCGGCTTCGCGGCGTTGATCGCCTCAATGAACGCCGCCATGTTCTCGCGAAGCTGCGCCACGTCGAAGCTCACCTTGCCAATGGGCACGTGGATGTTCGCCAGCCGGTCGATGCGGAACTCCACGCGGCCCGACTTGGCGTCCTGCACCGTCTTGGCGATGTCTTCGCCGCCGACGACCGTCCCGGAACGCGGGTTCGGCATCAGGCCGCGAGGGCCGAGCACGCGGCCAAGCCGCCCGACCTTACCCATCATCTCGCGCGTGGCGATGGCCACGTCGAAGTCGGTCCAGCCGCCTTCGATCTGCTTGATGAGGTCATCGCTACCCACATGGTCCGCACCCGCTGCACGGGCGGCGGAGGCGGCTTCGCCTTCCGTGAAGACGAGCACGCGGAGGACCTTGCCGAGGCCGTGCGGGAGTACCGTCGAGCCGCGGATCTGCTGCTCCGCGTGGCGCGGGTCGAGGCCCGTGCGGAGGTGGAGTTCAACCGTCTCGTCGAACTTCGCCGGCGCGATCTCCTTCGCCAGCGTGAGGGCCTCTTCGACCGGATAGAACTTGTCGCGATCGACCTTGCCCAGTGCTTCGAGGTACTTCTTCCCCTTCTTTGGCATGGCTACACCACCTCGATGCCCATGCTGCGGGCGGTACCTTCGACGATCTTCATCGCCTCCTCGACGGTGTTCGCGTTGAGGTCGGGCATCTTCGTCTCGGCGATCTTGCGGATGTCGGCGACCGTCACCTTGCCCACCTTGTTGGTGCGCGGGCTGCCGCTGCCCTTTTCGATGCCCGCGGCCTTGCGGAGCAGGTCCGCCGCCGGGGGCGTCTTCAGGACGAAGGTGAACGAGCGGTCTTCGTAGATGGTGAGCTGTGCCGGGAGCACCTGGCCCGCCTTATCGGCGGTGCGCGCGTTGTACTCCTTCACGAACTCCATGATGTTCACGCCGTGCTGGCCGAGTGCGGGGCCAACCGGCGGCGCCGGGCTGGCCTTGCCAGCCGGCAGTTGCAGTGTCACCACTGCACGGACTTTTTTCGCCACGAAACGACTCCTGTGTGTGCAAGCGGGCGGGGTAGCTGTTGGCGGTTAGCTGTGAGCTAGTAGCCGGCGGCTCCCGTCGCCCTCCACGAAATGCGCGCGCCGCGAACGGCGCACGAACGGTTATTGTCGCCGGAAGCGGCGGCGAGCTCAAATGTCGCTCCCCCTCGCGTCAGCCGGTTGTTCCTCGTTTCAAAAGCAGAAATCGAAGGGGGCATAGGGCGCGGCCCATGGTGGCATTGGGCAGGGGCTCCCTGCTTCCACAACTCGCCACCGGCTGTCCGCTCCGCGCGTCACCAAAACGAGAACTCCCGCATCGGTACCGTACCACCCGACGGAATGCAGCTCATTGTTGGCGTCTCCGCCGCGGGGGACGTGACAAAGCTTTCCGAACGGCTGAGGTCCAGGATTTGCGCAGCTACCCACGAACTCGTAGGCGGCGAAGACTGGGTCCTCCTGTGCCCAAGCGCGAATGGCTTCGACTGGACTGGCATGACCGGACGGAAGGCAACTATCGCACGCCACGTGTGAAACGCATGTGAGCAAACATCGTGCATGATAGCGAATCCAGCCGCATGACTGTGATTCGCGGAGCATCGGCACTTTGTGGAGGTCAGCCTTTCGCCTTTCGCCTCCGATCGCGTACCGTTCGCGCCATCAAATCGCCACGAGGAGACGCCATGGCCACCTTCGAACATATCGAGCTCGACCGCGTCGGTACCGACGGACGCGTCGGCCGCATCACGCTGAACCGCCCGGAGAAGATGAACGCGCTGTCACAGGAGCTCCTCTATGAGCTCAACGAGGCGCTGCACGACTACGAAGCCGACCAGTCGGTCCGCGTCATCATCCTGCGCGGCGCCGGGCGCACCTTCAGCGCGGGCTACGACCTCGCTCCCGCCGGCGGCGGCGCCGACGCCGTCGTTCGCCGCCACCCGTCGGCCGATGCGAAGGGCCGCCGCCTCCTCATGGGCATCCGCACGGGCATGCAGCAGGTGACCGATATCCATATGTACTTCTGGAACATGGCGAAGGTGACCATCGCGCAGATCCACGGCTATGCCCTCGCTGGCGGATGCGAACTGGCGATGATGGCCGACCTGGTGACCGCAGCCGACGACGCGCAGCTCGGTCATCCCGGCCTGCGCGGCCTCGGCACCAGCCGCACCGGCGTCATCTGGCCGCTCGTCATCGGCATGCGCAAGGCGAAGGAGCTCTACTACACGGGCGACAGCGTCTCCGGCGCGGAGGCGGAACGCATCGGCATGATCAACCACGCCTGGCCGAAGGAAGAGCTCGAAGATCGCACCATCGCCCTCGCCGACCGCATGGCCACCCTCAGCGCCGACCACCTTGCCATCCTCAAGCTCAACATGAACCGCTTCTACGAGAACATGGGCATCTATTCGTCCGTGCGAACCTCAACGGACCTCGATGCCGCCGCTCAGTTCACCGAGCAGGCCTACCAGTGGCAGGACAAGGTGCGCGAATCATTCGAAGCCGGCACGGGGCTCAAGGGCGCACTCGAGTGGCGCGACGGGCCGTACAGGTGAAAGGCGAAAGGCGAAAGGCATGAGGTTGGCGGCGGGCGGTCGCGCTTCGCC
>JALOAP010000144.1 GCA_023228745.1 Dehalococcoidia bacterium
ATCGAGCGCCCGCATTGTCTCTTCGATCGGTGTCTTCGGGTCGGGTGTATGGATTTGGTAGAGGTCGATGTAGTCGGTGCCAAGGCGGCGCAGGCTGTCCTCACAGGCCCGTACGATGTAGCGCCGTGATGCCCCCGAGCGGTACGGGCCTTCGCCCATCTTCATCCCGAACTTGCTGGCGATGATCACGCCCTGGCGGCGCGATCCGAGCGCCCGCCCGAGCAGCTCCTCCGACTTCCCGCCGCCGCCGTAGGTGTCCGCCGTGTCGAAGAAGTTAATGCCCTGGTCCAGCGCAGCGTCGACGACCTTCTGCGTTGCGTCACCATCGATGCGCCCCCCGAAGTTGTTGCAGCCGATACCGACGATCGAGATTTGCAGCCCCGAGTTCCCCAGGTTGCGATACTCCATGCGTTCCCCCTTCGTGTGGTGGGAGAAAGTATAGGCGCAGCGCCCGACGCCCATTCGGCCCATGATCGGTGTCTTCGAAGCCGAGCGCGATGATGGAGCTGTCGCAGTGGGGACCGCCACCCCACAGCGACGCTTCTCGTGAGGAGGTGGCGGGTGTCACGGTTGGTCCCGGACATCGAACGCGAAGAGGAACTACTCAAGCGGGCGGTCAGCATCTCGCCCCGGCAGCGCCGGGAGGTGATGGAGGCGTTCTTCGCAGACCACCCCGGCCGTGGCGAGGGGCCGCATGGTTTGGGCCGGGCGATCCTCGACTTCCAGGCGTGGCAGCTCTCGTCCGGCCGCGTGGCCGGGCCCGGCGACTCCGCGTGGTGGCGCTGCGTGAACGGATTCATGGTGCTCGACGTCGCCGCGGCGATGGAACACTCCGGCCCGGCGTCGCCCGCCGTGCAGGCGTGGCGCGACTTTGCCGCCGACTCTGCCGCTCCGCAGTCCGCGCTTTGGGAAGCGCACCAGCGGTCGCTTCACCGTGCGCTTCGCGCTTGCGCCGCACTGCTGGAGGCCGAGTGCAGCGCTGAGCAGGAATTCGCTGCGATAGTCATCGATGTGGTGGATCGGACGGCGCTGGCGGACAGCCCCACCGACTCTCCCGGCCTCGCGCGCCTCACGGAGCGGTTCTACCCCCGGGAGTACCCGGTCGCACCCGCGGCGTTGCCCGCGCTGCGCCTCCTCCAGGAGAGCACCGCGGATCGCCTGCGTGGGCCGGACGGCGCCATCCTGCAGGACGTCGGGATCACGTCGACGCGCTGGGCCTGACCGTTCGAAGCGTGTGCCGCTGCCCGGTGCCCGGCTGCTACTCGGCCAGCCAGTGGCCCGACTTGCCGCCAACCTTCTCCAGCAGCCGGATCCCCTCTATCCGCATGCCCTTCTCGACCGCCTTGCACATGTCGTAGACAGTGAGCGCGGCGACGCTCACGGCGGTGAGGGCTTCCATCTCGACCCCGGTCTTGCCCGTCGTCTTCACCCGCGCAGTAATGTGGAGGTGGTCGTCGCCTTCGGGCTCAAGGTCCACCACGACACCCGTGATGGGCAGCGGGTGGCACATGGGGACGAGGTCGCTGGTGCGCTTCGTGGCCATGATGCCGGCCACGCGTGCCACGGCGATGACATCGCCCTTGGGGACGCCGCCCTGCTGGATGAGCGCGAGGGTCTCCGGGCGCATCACGACGTACCCCTCGGCGATGGCTTCGCGCGCGGTGTCGTCCTTTGATGACACATCGACCATGCGCGCCGCGCCGTGTTCGTCGAGGTGCGAAAGCGGAGACGGTGTTGGCTGGTTATCCATGGTGTTTCCGCCACATCAGCGTTTCGTAGGCGTAGGTGAGTGCGTAGGTGGCGCCGCCCACTGCGAACCCGCCGACTACACCCGACCACGCGCCGATCCATGTGTCGAAGGAGATGATGCCGATACCCATGCCCGCGAGGAACGAAAGAAAGGCTGCGCGCCGGCGCTCGGCCTCGAATTGTTCGCGCAAAGGGTGCTTCCGTGGGACCACGAGGGAAGTCTAGCGCGCCGGGCGGGTGCACCCCAACCCGGCCCAGGGCCATAGAGTGTCCCACTACCGACTAAAGGCGCCGCGGGCAACACTGTATGGCGTGACAGACTCCCCCGGACCGCTCGAACGCCTCTTCCACCGCCTCGACCTGCAGCAGCTCGACCGTGACCTCTTCCTGGGCGACCCGGGCAAAGGCCAGGGCCGTCTTTTCGGCGGCCTCGTCGCTGCGCAGTCGGTGGTGGCCGCCGGCCGCACGGTGGCGGAGGGCGAGATCCACTCGTTGCACGCGTACTTCCTGCGGCCCGGCCGCCACGGTGTGCCGATCCAGTTCGTGGTCCACCGCATCCGCGATGGGCGCACCTACACCACACGGCGCGTCGTCGCGCACCAGGTGGGCGAGGCCATCTTCAGCCTCGAGGCAAGCTACACCCGGCCCGAGAGCGGTATCTCCCACCAGGACCCAATGTCCCCGGTGCCACCGCCGGAAGGGTTGCCCGACTGGGACGTTATCCGTTCCGACCGGCGCGACGAGCCGGGCCGCTGGGCGAAGCTGAGCCCCATCGATATCCGCGCTTGCGACCCGGAGACCGCCGCCAGCAAGGGGCCGCAGCCGCCCTTCCGGCAGGTCTGGATGCGCCCCAAGGGCGACCTCCCCGAAGACCCGGTGATCCACGCCGCGCTCTTCGCCTTCGCGAGCGATCGCGGGATGTTGAGCACGGTCTCGCGCTCGCATGGCCTCGAGTCGAACCGCACCTCCGCTGCGAGCCTCGACCACGCGATGTGGTTCCACCGCCCGCCCCGCTGGGACGACTGGATCCTCTACACGACCACGTCGCACGCCGCCCACAACGCCCGCGCGCTCATCTTCGGCACCATGTACAAGCAGAGCGGCGAGCTGCTCGTGTCTGTGGC
Organism: Dehalococcoidia bacterium; assembly: GCA_023228745.1. Taxonomy (GTDB): domain Bacteria; phylum Chloroflexota; class Dehalococcoidia; order Tepidiformales; family Tepidiformaceae; genus JALOAP01. The sequence continues at coordinate 2,874 of JALOAP010000144.1, forward strand.
CCAGGAGGGCCTCTTCCGCTCCGGGCTCCCGAACCAGTAGCCGCTGGTGGCTCGCTCTCCCCGGCCTACCCGTACACCAGGTTCCGGTCGATCATCGCGCGGCTGATCACCACGCGCTGAATCTGCGATGTGCCTTCGACGATCGTGAGCTGGCGCGCGTCGCGGTAGTGCCGCTCGAGCGGGTGGTCCTCCATGTAGCCCTGCGCGCCAAGCACCTGCAGCGCATCGAACGCCACCCGGTTCGCCATTTCCGTCGCGAACGCCTTCGCGATCGAGAGGTGATGTGCGTACTCGCGCGTGTACTTCCCCTGGTCGACGAGCCACGCCGCCTTGTAGACGAGGTTTCGCGCCGCTTCGATCTGGATCGCCATCTCCGCGAACATGAACTGGATCGCTTCGAAGTCGATGACGGCGTTGCCGAACGCCTTCCGCTCCCGCGCCCATTCGAGCGCATAGCTCGCGGCGCCTTCAGCCAGGCCAACGCCGCGTGCGCCCACCGTCGGGCGCAGCGAGTTGAGCGTCAGCATCGCGTGGTTGAAGCCGTTCCCTTCGACCCCGCCGAGCAGGTTCTCCGCCGGCACGCGCACGTCCTGGAAGCTGAAGTGCGCCGTGGGCACGCTGCGGACGCCCATCTTCGCGTCCGTGCGGTCGATGTTGACGCCCGGCGCGTTGGCATCGACCACGAATGCGGAGACACCCTTCGGCCCCGGCCCACCTGTGCGCGCGAAGACGGTCAGGTAGTCGGCCACGGTGCCGCCGGAGATGTAGACCTTGTTCCCGTTGAGCACGTAGTCGTCCCCGTCGCGGACCGCGCGCGTCTGCAGGTTCGCCGCGTCGGAGCCGTGGTCCGGTTCCGTCAGGCAGAAGGCACCCTTCGTGTCGCCCGCCGCGAAGCTCGGAAGCCACTTCTGCTGCTGCTCCTTCGTCCCGCCGAAGACGATCGGCCGCGTCGGCAGGCCGGAGAGCACGAGCATGAGGCCGGCGCCGCACTCGTACTTCGCCACCTCTTCGATGGCCAGGCAGAGCGGCAGGACGCCGTTCCCCGTGCCGCCCATTTCTTCTGGTATGGCCATGCCCAGCAGGCCCGCCTGCTTGAACGCCTCGAAGTAGTCGTGGGGGTACTCGCCCGTCTTATCGAGCTCCGCCGCCCGTGGCGCCACCACGTCTTTCGCGATCCGCCGCGCCGTCTCCTTGATTAGCCGGTGCTCTTCGCTCAGCTCGAATTCCATGCCTACCCCCGGGTGGTCGTTCTCGCCGCCAGTGTATTGCGTGGCGGAGTAAGGGGGAGGGAGACAGAAGTCGGGGCCGGACTTCCCGAGGCCGGAAGCCGGATCCGTGCGCGGTCCTCTTGGCGTGGGCTGGCTTTCGGGCGCGACCACGGAGGCCACAGTCACAGGTTCTCGCACCCTCGGCTGTCGCCGAAGGGGTCTATGTGATCGAGAGTGGCTCGAACAGCCAATGCTCCGTCAATTCGTTCTGCCTGCACGATTCCCTCACCCCTTCGGTCAGCATCTTAGAACCGAGTCCGAAGAACGTTGCCGCGCGGCGAAGGGTGAACAAGTAGGCTTGGATGGAGTGGCGTAGCGCCATCTTCACCGCTGCCGGGTCTGGCTTGTAGTCCCAAGGCAGTCCTCCGGACCAAGCGTTCCACTCATGGTTAACTTCCGTTCCGACTCGGCTGGCCGCCCACAACTCTCCGTAGAGAGCCGAGCCTGGAACCTAAATCTGCCGGCCCACGTGTGTGCGCAGGAACTCCACGATGCGCTCGTTCGCGGCGGCCGCGAGGTCGAGCCCGGGGAAAAGGGTGAAGCCGTGGGGGGCGTCGTAGTACTCGTGCAGCTCGGCTTCGTTCCCGGCGCGGCGCCACGCTTCCGCCATCAGCATGGTGTCGGAATAGAGGTGGTCGAGCGTGCCCACCGAGAAGATCGCCGGCGGCATCCCCTTCAGGTCGGCGTAGAGCGGCGAGATGTACGGCTTTCGCAGGTCGCGGCCCTCGGCATAAGCGCGCGAGAAGAACTCCATGATTGGCCCGCTGAGCACGAGGTTCCGGTCCCACATGTGCTTCATCGACGGCAGGTCGTAGATGGCCGAGAAGACGCCGTAGGTGAGGACCGCGGCCCGGAACGGCTCGTCCATTTCGTCGCGGCGCCGGAGCAGCGTGGCAGCCGCGAGGTTCGCCCCGGCCGATTCGCCACCGACCGCGAGCCGCGTTGGATCTTCGATGCCGAATTCGGCCGCGTGGGTGTCGAGCCAGCGCGATGCGGCGACACAGTCGTCGAGGCCGGCCGGGTACGGGTGTTCGGGCGCCAGCCGGTAGCCAACCGAGACGACGGCGACGCCGGCACCCGCGGCGATGCCGCGCAACACCGGGTCCTGGTTCTTCTCCGAGCCGAGCACCCAACCCCCGCCGTGAAGGTGCAGGTAGGCGCCGGCGACGTCACCTTCGGGCACGAAGACCCGTACCGGGATGTCGCCCGCGGGCCCGGGGATGAGCCGGTCTTCCTGCCGCGCGACCGCCGGGCCCTGCCCCTCCGTCGCCCGCGCGAGGGCATCTCGCTGCCGGCGAACTTCGTTCACGTCGCGTTCGAGCGCGAGCAGGCGAGCAGCGGTATCGGCTTCGAGCGCGGGCAAAAGTTCGGCAACCTGGCGGTTCACGGGCCTCTCCGTGTGAGGTTTGGAGGGGGCAGTGTAGCGGAAAAAGGACGCGAATGGCTTTCCGGGATGGCAACTTGCAATGTTCGAATACAGGTTGTTGTGCGAGCTCGGCCCGCCGCCCGGCTACGCTGAAGCCATGCCGTGGTATGGGTGGGTCCTGCTTGGGCTCGGCGCGTTCATCGCGATCACTGCGCTGCTGTTTCGCCTGTTTCGCGCCAGCCGCCGTGGCCGCCGCTTCATGTCGCTGTCCACCAGCAGCAAGATCCGCTTCGGGCGCATCCTGCTCGAGGACCCCGACGTACCGATCGCCGCGAAGATCTCCCTTATCGTCCTCGTGGGCTATCTCGCGCTGCCGTTGGACCTGATCCCGGACTTCATCCCCGTCATCGGCCAGCTCGACGACATGCTGGTTGTGATGCTGGCGATCAGCCTGCTGGTCCTGGCGATCCCGCGGGAGCAGTTCGACGCCGCGCTTCGCCGCGCTGAGTCGGAACAGGAGGCGGCGCGCCTGGCGCGTGCCCGCACGGTGGGCTGAGTGGGCTCCCTTTTTAGGCGTGTCCGCCAGCGGGCGGCACCACCACCTCCGCGGCCTCCCGCGCACTCCGGTAGCACGCATCAACAACCTGGTGGGCGCGGAGGGCCGTGCGAAAGCCGGGGAACGCGGGCGTGCCTTCATACACGGACCGGAGGAAGGCGTAGTCCTCCAGGGTGCCGCGCCGGGCCAGTTCGAACTCTACGTCGTCGAGGCCGGCGACCTTGCGGTACCGCTCGAGCATCTCCTCGGCGCTGATGAGTTGCTCCGGTCCGGAGCGAAGCTGGTAGCGGATTGGGCCGACGAAGTCGTCGTCGGTGGCAAACCAGCCGCCTTCGAAGAACATCTCCAGCCGCCGGGTCGATGGCCGCCCGCCGACGTCGTGCCACACCGAGGTCAGCGAGGTCTGGTGGCCGTCCGCGTGTTGGAACGTGGCCAGCGCCACATCCTCGATGCCGGCGTGGCCGCTCGTCTCGCGCGTGTGACACCGCACTGCGGCGATGTCGCCGAACAGCCAGTGAAAGAGGTCCACATCGTGGATCGAGTGTTCGATGAGTGTGCCTCCGCCGACGCGCTCGAAGTCGCCGCGCCAGGTGCTCCCGTACTGCCCACCGACCGGGAAGTACTGGTCGTCGCGCAGGTGAGCCGCGAGGAAGGGTCCGAGGTCCGGCGCTGACATGAGGTCCTTGAGCACGGTGTAGATCGGGGAGTAGCGAAGGATGAGGCCCACCTGGTTCACGACCCCGGCGCGCTCCACCGCCGTGACCATCTCTTCGACCTCCGCGAGCGACTTCGCCAGCGGCTTCTCGCAGAAGACCGCGAGGCCACGGTCGGCGGCCTCCCGCACGAGTGCCGGGTGTTCGGCCGTCTCGGTGCAGATGTAGACCGCGGTGATCGCCGGGTCGGCGAATACCTCCGCAGCGTCGCGGGCGATGAGCCGGGCGTTGGTAATCTCGGCGAAGCCCGCGGCGCGCTCGATGATGCGGTCACAGACGGCGGCGTACTCGCCCGGGAAGCGTTCGCTGCGGAGGGCTGCCCGGATGTTCCTGGAGTGGAACCGCCCGATGTGTCCGCAGCCGATGAGAGCGACGACCGGTGGCTTTATGCCCGTACCCCGCCGATTTTGCTGGCATTTTACTCACGTATGGCCAAGACATGGCGAACCAGGCGACGG
>JALOAP010000145.1 GCA_023228745.1 Dehalococcoidia bacterium
GGCAACGCCATGATGTTGCGCCGGCTCGTGGCAATCGTTGGGCCGACGGCCTCGGGGAAGTCGGCCATTGCCCAGGAGCTGGCGCTTCGCCTTGGCGGCGAAATCGTGAACGGCGACAGCCGGCAAATCTACCGCGGGATGGATATCGGGACGGCGAAACCCAGCGTGGACGACCGGCGCCAGGTTCGCCATCACCTGTTCGATATCGCGGAGCCGACCGAGACGTACAGCCTGGCACTCTACAAGCGGGATGCCCTGGCTGCGCTCGAGTGCCTATGGCAGCGAGATACGTTCGCCTGGCTGGTCGGTGGCACCGGGCAGTACATCTGGGCGTTGCTGGAAGACTGGCAGGTGCCCGAAGTGGCACCGGACCCGGGACTGCGAGCTGAGCTCACGGACTTTGCCGAGCGCGAGGGATACAACGCTCTCCATGCGCGGCTGGAGGCGGTGGACCCGGTGGCGGCGGAGCGCATCGACGCGCGAAACGTCCGGCGGGTGGTGCGCGCGATTGAGGTGTACGAGCACACTGGCGTGCCGATCTCGACCTGGCAGGAACGGCGTCAGCCGGACTTCGAGTACCTGCTTTTCGGTGTCGATGTCCCAAAGGAGGTGCTGGACGAGCGCATCGACCGGCGCGTCGAGGAGATGTTCGCCGCAGGCTTCGTCGACGAGGTGAGGGCACTGCTGGACTCGGGAGTGCCGGCGGACGCACCGGCGATGTCATCGATCGGGTACGCGGAGATCGCGCAGCACCTGCGCGGCGAGCTGACGTTGGAGCAGGCGAAAGAGGATACGAAGCGTGCCACGCGGCGGCTCGCGCGGCGCCAGATGCAGTGGTTCCGGCGAGACGACCGGCGCATCACCTGGGTCCGGGACGCGGACGACATCGAGATGCAGGCGAACATCTTCACCGGCGCGTGCACGAACACGATCCGGGGGGCCAGGCGATAGGCCGAAAAAGGGGGCCGAGTCCGATCGGACCCGGCCCTGCAGGTGGGTGTAGCTGACGCCGTGGTTAGCGCCAGCCGCCATTCATGAGGTCGCGCTCAATGCGCTCCCGCTGCACGAGCCGATCCTGCGCTGAAAGCAGACCATCTTCGTTTGAAGCACCGGGCTTCGAAAGCTTGTAATCGTTGACTTCGTAGCTGGCGATAGCGAGGCGTGCGAGCCCTTCGTCGCTACTCAGTACCTCGTCGACGGTGAGCCAGTAGTCGCGGCGCATCGGAGCGTCGACCTTGAAGTACTGGCCGTCGGCTTCCTTGATCTTGCCAAGCTTCTTGCCATCGGAGGCGATGACGGGTGTACCGACTTCGAGCTGAATGGTGCTGTTGGTGGACATCTTGCGTGAGCCTCCTTGTTCCCTCGGTGAGGGTGTGAGGCTTCCTACGCCGCCGGGGTTAGCTGTCGGGCTACGGCCGGAAGCTGGCCGTTCCAGGTGCCCTGGATTCGCCCCAGGTTGGCGGTTCCCCCGTTCCGTTCCGGACTAGGCGTCTGAGTGTCTTTGCCCTATTTCGATCGGTACCGTATCAGTGAGTAGTGATCGGCGGCATAACACGTTTGCACGCTGAGGTTTCGGTTCGATGACCCTGCGTAGCGGCCCTGAACACCCTGCCCTGATACACTCCGCGTATGCGCGTAACGAAGATGCACGGCCTCGGAAACGACTACGTCTACCTTGCTCCGACTGAGGAAAGAGACTGGCCGGACGTTGCGCGGAGGGTGAGCGACCGTCACTTCGGTGTTGGAAGCGATGGGCTCATCCTGGCACTTCCTTCGGACGTGGCGGACATGCGGATGCGAATGTTCAACGCGGATGGCTCCGAAGCGGAGATGTGTGGGAACGGCATCCGTTGCGTGGTGAAGTTCGCGCTGGAAGAGGGGCTGGTGCCGGGCGACAAGGAGCAGGTGAACGTCGAGACGCTGGACGGCATCAAGACGCTCGAGATTTTCCGTGAGGATGGCGTGGTGGTGGCCGCCCGAGTGGACATGGGGCGGCCCCGGTTCGACCCGGCGGACCTGCCCGCAAATGTCGAAGGGCCGGGGCCCATCGTCGACTTGCCACTCACGGTGGACGGGATGGAGCTCAAGCTGACGCTGGCCAGCATGGGGAACCCGCACGCGATCCACTATGTCGACTCCGGCATCGACGAGTTTCCGCTGGAGCGCATCGGACCGCTGGTCGAGAACCATCCGCTGTTTCCGAAGCGCACGAACTTCCAGGTGGTGCAGGTCATCGACCGGGGGCACGTGAAGCACCGCGTATGGGAGCGTGGTTCGGGCATCACGCTGGCGTCCGGGACGTCGGCATCTGCGGTGGCTGCGGCATCGCGGCTCCGTGGACTCACCGGTGACCGGATCGTGGACTCGCTCCCGGGGGGAGACCTCGTGCTGGAGTGGGACGGCGAGGGTGCGGTGTTCATGACCGGACCAGCAACGCGGGTGTTCGACGCGGAGTGGTACGAGTAGACATGCGGTAGCCGGGCGGCCGACCCGGATCGGCTATGCTGGGTGTACAATTTCGGCGAGACTCGCCCCACCCCACTGCCATGGCTTCATCAACGATTTCCGACAAGATCCGCAAGCAGCTCGCGGCACTGCCCGCTCGTCCCGGTGTGTATATCATGCGCAACGCCGAGGGCGAGGTTATCTATGTCGGGAAAGCGGCCAAGCTGAAGGACCGGGTGCGATCGTACTTCGGTTCGCCGCGAGGGATGGAGCCGAAGACGCGCGCACTCCGCGAACAGATCGATGACTTCGAGTACATCGTCGTCGGGAACGCCGGCGAAGCACTGATCCTCGAGGCGACGCTGATCAAGCGGCATCAGCCGTTCTTCAACATTCGGCTGAAGGACGACAAGCGGTACCCGTACCTGAAGGTGGACCTGCAGAACCCGTGGCCCCGGGTGTACATCACACGGCGCATCGAAAAGGATGGCGCGCGCTACTTCGGGCCCTACGCGAGTGCTGGTTCGGTGCGGGCGACGCTCGACCTGGTGAAGAAGCTGTTCCCGTGGCGTTCGTGCACGAAGGAGATCACGGGGAAGGACCCTCGCCCCTGCCTCGACTACTACATCAAGCGTTGCATCGCGCCCTGCACGGCCTACTGCACGAAGGAGGAGTACGACGAGGTCATCGACCAGGTGCTGCTCTTCCTCGAGGGGAAGTCGGACGACGTGCTGCGGCGGCTTCGCAAACAGATGGATGATGCCGCGGAGCGGATGGAGTACGAGCGCGCGGCGATGATTCGCGACCAGATCAAGGCAGTCGAGCGGACGATCGAACGCCAGATGATCTCGACAACGAAGAAGGAAGACATGGACGTCTTCGGGCTGGCCCGGGATGGGGACCAGGCGTGTGTCCAGGTCTTCTTCGTACGCGGGACGCAGATGATTGGGCGCGACACCTTCATGTTGGAGGGGACGAGGGGCGAGAGCGACGCGGCGGTGCTCGCGAGCTTCCTCGAACAGTACTACGAGGGAGCGCAGTACATTCCGAAGCTTGTCGTGGTACCGGTCGACCCGGCGGAGCGCGAGGAGATCGCGACGATGCTGACGGAAAAGCGCGGGGCGAACGTGGAGGTGCGGACCCCGGAACGCGGCGAGAAGCGACGTATGGTCGAGATGGCGAACGAAAACGCGAAGGAAGCGCTCGACGTCAGCCGCGTGAAATGGCTGGCGGACCACAGCAAGACGACGCAGGCACTGGAGCAGCTCCGTGAAGAGCTTTCGCTGCCGGAAATTCCGCACCGGATCGAGTGCTACGACAACTCGAACATCCAGGGCACAAGCGCGGTTTCGAGCATGGTGGTGTTCATCGACGGGAAGCCGGCCCCGAACCAGTACCGCCGCTTCCGGGTGAAGACGGTCGAGGGTGCGAACGACTTCGCGACGATGCAGGAGATCCTGCGACGGAGGTTCCGGCGTGCTGCGGGAGGACTGGGGACCAAGGACTCAGGACTCAGTGACGTCGGGCCCTCATCCCCCGGGCCCCTCTCCCCTGCGGGGGGAGAGGGGGAGCGGGCCACTCAGTCCTTAGTCCTTGGCACTAAGTCCTCGGATAGGTCCTCGGATAAGTCCTCGGAGGACGCGTGGGAGCTGCCGGATTTGGTGATCATCGACGGTGGGAAGGGGCAGCTCTCGGCGGCGGTGCAGGTGATGCGTGAGCTGGGGGTGTACCAGATACCGACGGTGGGGTTAGCGAAGCGCTTCGAGGAGATCTTCGTGCCGGACGAGGACGAGCCCATCGTGCTGCCGCGGGGGTCGGAGGGGTTGTACCTGGTGCAGCGCATTCGCGACGAGGCACATCGATTCGCGATCACGTTCCATCGGCAGGTGCGCGCGAAGGGTGCGGTGCAGAGTGCGCTGGATACTATCCCGGGGATCGGTCCGAAGCGGAAGAAGGCGCTGCTGCGGAAGTTCGGGTCGGTGAAGGCGATCCGGGAGGCGGAAGTCGAGGAGATCGCGAGCACGGTGGGGTTCACGCGGGCGCTGGCGGAGAAGGTGAAGGCGCAGGTTTAGCGGGCTGGTGGCTGGTGGCTGTTGGCTGTTGGTCAGGTCGTCAGAGGGAACTTTTCGCGGACGCTCGACGTTGGTCAGTCGTGATGCGCTTTGTCTTCTTGGCGCTGATGTCGGCGCTCGTGGTGAGTGCGTGTTCCGGGCCGGGGGAGCGGACCTCCGGGGAGGCACGGTCGTTCTCGGATGAGGAGAGGGAGTCGGCTGCGGCTGCGCCTCCGATCGCTACGCCGACGCCCAAGCCGTTGACTGGATGGGAGATCCTGGGCCGGTCGGACGCGGCGATGGAGACTGCTGGTTATGTAGTCACAGAGTCGTATTCGTGGGAGCGCGATGGGCGGCCGTTGGCGAATGACTTCATCATCGTCGAAGAGACGCACGGGAAGACGGTGCGACACCTGGACCCCTACCCGTACTCGCCCGCCACGTGCATGCCGTACGAGATGCGGACTGCCCCGTATACGAACCGGAGTGAAGGGGCGCTCGCCAGCTACGGGTCAGACACCGGAGCGACCGGGCCGGACGACGTCGAACTGGTGGGTGAGGAGCTGTACGAGGGCGAGGCCGCGTGGGTGATCCGGTTCCGTTACCTGTTACCGAGCGTCGAAGGACCGTTTCCGCGGGAGCACACCGAGTGGATCGCGAAGGACGACTACCGGTTGCTGCGGCAGGAACTCGAGGTGTATGACCCGTACGGGTTTGTCGGGCAGACGGTCGTGCGATTCGTGGAGTACGAGGCTACGCCGGCGAAGTGTCCGCGGCCGCCGGGCCTCACCCGGGACGAGCTGCGTCCACTGACGACGCCTCGACTGGAGAACCCGTACGAGTACCGTTAGGGCATGCGGTACCTGGCACTGGGCGATTCGTACACGATTGGTGAGGGTGTTGAGGCAAGCGAGCGGTGGCCCGCGCAGCTCGCAGCGATGCTGCGCGAACGAGGCGCTGGCGCCGGTGAGCCGGAGGTCCTCGCGCAGACCGGGTGGACGACGGATGAGCTGGATGCGGCGATCGATGCTGCGGCGCCACGCGGCCCGTTCGAGCTGGTTTCGCTGCTTATCGGCGTGAACAACCAGTACCGAGGGCGCCCGGTGGAGGAGTACCGCGAGGAGTTCCGGACCTTGCTCCAGCGGACAATCACGTTCGCGGGCGGTGATGCACGCAGGGTGTTCGTGATGTCGATCCCGGATTGGGGCGTGACGCCCTTCGCGGAGGGACGCGACCGAAAGCGGATCGCCGCGGAGATCGACGCCTTCAACCTGGTTGCCCGCGACGAGGCCAAAGCGGCGGGAGTGGCCTACATCGAAGTGACCGCGTTCACGCGGGAGATCGGCGGCGACGAGAGCTACCTTGTGGCGGACAGGCTGCACTACTCGGGGAAGGCGTATCGAGTGTTCGCGGAAGCGGCGCTACCGACGGCGCTTGCAGCGCTCAGGACGGAGTAGCGGTCAGGCGGTGCGCAGGGTGTAGACCCACGGGTTGAACTCCGGAGGCGGGAGACCGAGGCTGCCGAGCAGCGTCTCGACCTGGGCGCGGTGTTCGCTGCCATGGCAGATGAGCTGCGTGACCGCCGCGATGACGGGCGGACGGACCCCAGCGCGGCCCTGGGCCATGGGCCGGTGCACGTCGCCCGGGTTCTCGGCGAACGCTTCCCAGAGGGCCGCCACGCGCGACTGGAACTCCGCCAGCTCGTCGAGCGGAAGTGATTCGCCACGCGCAGGCGCGTTCTCGGGGGCGGCTCCGGTCACACCCGCATAGAAGTAAGCTTCAGTGCCGATGAGGTGGGCGAGGGTGCTGGGAATGGTCCCGAACACACCGGGGATGGAGTGCTCCAGCACCTCGGGCGGGAGTTCGCGGCAGTGGGCGATCATCTGCTGATTCGCCCAGTTGTTGTAGCGGACCATCTCGAGAAGTGGCGAGTTGCTCATGGTGGGCACGATAGCACGCGTGTCCACGACACCTGCTGTCGGCGTGTCACTGCGGGGTCCGGTCAGCGTCCTTCGAAGGTGGCCATGCCATAGGCGAAGAAGGAGCAGAGAATCCCGAGGCCGAGCAGGAGCGAAATGGGAAGGCTGCGGGCCCAGACGGGCGTAGCGCCGGCTTCATCCTTCCCGGTGGCGACGTACACCCAGGCGGCAGCCAGGAAGGCAAGGACGGCGGGGAAGGCGAAGATCAGTGTGGTGATGATGCGCATCCGATCCGCATCCGATCAACCCTCCCGTGCCATGTGGAAGTGTGGGGCCCCGCAAGAGTTAGTCGCATCACGATAGAAGCGAGTAGGCTGGTAGTGGAGCAACAATAATCTGGAGGTTGGAATGACGCCACGGATGCGCAACTACACGCAGGTCTTTCCGGAGGGCTACCAGGCGATGGCAGCACTCAACCGGACGGTGGAGGAGAGTGAACTCGCCCGGAAGGAGCCCAAGCTGATCGAACTGGTGAAGATGCGGGCGTCGCAGATCAATGGCTGCGCATTCTGCCTGGACATGCACTCGAAGGATGCGCGGGCGATTGGCGAGGAGGAGCACCGGCTCTACGTGCTGCCCGCGTGGCGGGAAACCACGTTCTATACAGAACGTGAGCGGGCGGCATTGGCCTGGACGGAGGCACTGACGCAGCTCCCATCGGCGGGCGACCTGGACGAGGAGTACGCGGGCCTCGAGGCGGTGTTTTCCGAGGAAGAGATCATGC
>JALOAP010000146.1 GCA_023228745.1 Dehalococcoidia bacterium
GGCGACGACAAGCAGGCGAGCACCCTTGAGCCGCGCACGACGGAGCACCTCCTCCGATGCCGCATCGCCCCAGACAACGGGGACGCCCGCCTCGAAGAGCCGCCGGGAACGCTCAACATCCGCTTCGATCACAAGGAATGGCACGTCGAGCTGAAGCAGCGCGTGGCCGGTGAGCTCGCCCACGCGGCCAAAGCCGGCGATCACCACGTGGTCGTGCAGCGGGCTCGGTGCCTCTGGCGGCGGCCCCTGGCGATCGAGTAACCGCCAGAGAGGCGGGCTGCCACGGAGGAAGCGCTCCAGCGGCGGAAGCGTCCACCAGGCCAGCGGATTCAATCCGATGGAGATGACGCTGGCCGCGAGGATGACGTTGTACGTGGTCACGCCAATCACGCCTTCGTCGAGGCCCAGGTTCGCCACGATGAACGAGAATTCGCCGATCTGGGCGAGCCCGGCGGCGACGACCAGGCCGGTGCGCGCGGGATAGGGGAACGCTGCGGAGGCAACAATCGCCACCACTGGCTTCCAGACAATGACGATGAAGCAGACCGCCACCAGCAGCCCGACGTTGTCGAGCACCACCTCCGGGTCGAGCAACATCCCGACAGAGACGAAGAAGAGCACCGAGAACGCTTCCCGTAGCGGGAGGACGTCGGCGGCGGCCTGGTGGCTCGTGTCGCTTTCGGAGATGACCACACCTGCGATAAAGGCGCCGATGGCCACGGAGAGCCCGAAGACGGCTGCACCGGTCGCGATCGCGAGGGCAATCGCCACGACGCTGAGGATGAACAGTTCCCGCTGGCCCGTAAGGGCGACGCGCTCGAGCAGGAGAGGGATGTAGCGCGCCCCGGCGGTGAGAGCGAGCACCAGGAAGACGGCGGCCTTGCCCATCGCAACCGCGGTGTCGCCCCAGAACTGGTCCGCCTCCCCCGGCGCCAGCGAGGGGATGAGCGCGAGCATCAGCACCGTCGCCAGGTCTTCGACGACCAGCCAACCCACGGCGACCTGTCCGTGCACCGACTCCAGAAGGCCACGCTGGGTCAGCGCACGAATAAGCACAACCGTGCTCGCCATGCCGAGGGAGAGCCCGAGCACCAGCCCTTCGCGCCAGGTGAGCCCGAAGACGGAGGCCGCTCCGATCGCCAGCAGCACGGCGAGCGACACCTGTGCGGTGGCGCCGCTGATCGCGATGCGCCGCACGCGGTAGAGCGCGTGGAGGTTGAAGTGCAACCCCACACCGAACATCAGGAAGATGACGCCAAGTTCCGCAACCTGGCGGAGCTGGCCGGTATCGGCATCGTAGCCGGGGGTGAACGGGCCGATGACCATGCCCGCGAGGAGATAGCCCACCAGCGGCGAGAAGCCGATGATGTGCGCGACGAGACCTCCCGCAAACGCCAGGCCAATTGCGATGGCGATCGAATTGAGCAGGTGGAGGTCTTCCATCCTGCCGCAAGCCTAACGGTTGCAGCCTGGCGACAGTGCCGTTACAGCCGCGGATCAGACGAATTGCGCCGGGGTTTTTGGGTCCAAATGCCGCCTCAGCGGTCGATCGCGGCAAACACGGCCGACTGCAGCGTCTGCAAATCGAACGGCTTCTGTACGAACCCGGCGAGGCCGCGCCCCTGGAACGCCTCGCGGGCGTCCGCCTCGCTGTGCCCGGTCATGAGCACAACCCGGGCTTCGGAGCGGATCTGCACGATGCGCGCAAACGCCTCTTCCCCACTGAGGTGCGGCATCGTCATATCGAGCAGGATGCAGGCGACGTCGTCGGCGTGACGTTCGAAAAGCTGCACGCCGGTAAGACCGTCCGTCGCTGTGAGCACCGAAAAGCCCATGTGTTCGAGCGCTCGCGCTGTCACCAGTCGCACCGTGTCCTCGTCGTCAACAACGAGAACCGTCTTCGCGGGCAACGCCCGATCCGCCATCGCCATACGCCTACACTCCCCCAGTGATCGCCGCGGCGATCCCTAATCTACATGGAAGTGCGGTCCCCTGCTCTACCGGGGCTGCGACGCTCAGCCCTCGCGTTGCGGCGCCATGCGTGGGCCAAACAGGGGGTGCGGCGGCCCGGCCAGCAGACGCCGCGCACTGAGCACGCGCCAAAGCCGGCGCCAGGCCCGTCCTCGCAGCGGGCGGTACGCGCGCGGGAACTCCTCGCGGAGGGTGGCAGCACGCTGCCGGTAGCGTTCGGCGACGGCCCCCATCGCAAGCAACGTCGCGGCCCCGAGGCTATCGCTCGCGTCCCGCGCCAGGCCCTCGAGCGCTGCCACCGCGACGTGTGCATCCTGGTGTTCGCCGAGTACATCCTGCAGGGCCGTGACGCGCTCGCTGAAACGCACGGCTGGCTTGCCATAGATCGGTCCCACGAATTCGAGCGCGTACCGTAACTTCTTCGCCTCGATGCGCAGCAGATGGTACTCAGACGCAGGCGATTGGGCGTCGATTGCGTCGCCGCGCTTTCGCAGCCGCTGGTATCGCTTTTCTATGAGCCCGGGCGCGACCGCAGGGATGGGCTGCTGCGCCGGCACGAACGCTGGTGGCACACCCCGGCGAAGCACCTCCGTAAAGCGCTCAACCAATCGCTCGTAGCGGCCTGCATCGAGGACCTCGAACATGCGCGATCGCGCCGCATCCCGCTCTGCCAGCAGGACCGCTTCCAGCGGACCGAGAGCCTCCGCGACCTCCGGTTCGACGCTGCTCCGCCACTCGCTCAGCCGCTCGAGCTGGACATCGAGGTCGCGCACATCGCCGAGCGCGCGGGCCACGCCGGCGAGCTCCTCGCGATACGCCTGCAAACGGGCGGGAAGGTAAGGCCGGAACGTCTGCAGTGCCGCCCGCATCCGCCGCGCTGCCACGCGCATGTCGTGCAGCGCCTCGCGGTCTTCGCCCAGCCGGGTGCCAGCTTCATTCGCGAGGAAGGCGGCGAAGTGGCGGCGCAGGACAGCGAAAGCGACTTCGCCGGCAGTCATCTCTTCGTGGACGTCGTCCGGCCCGAGGTCGACCGGCCCCGGCGGCCGCTGACCCGTCGCGAGCAGCGCGGCCTGGAACTTCGAGACGGGCGCCGGTTGCAGGCCGCAACTGGCGACGAAGGCCTCGACGAACCGCTCAGCGCGGCCGAGCCCACCCGGCACGACTTCGACTTCGACGCGCACGAGCCGCGCTGGTTCCTCCCCGAAGCCAAGGGGGATGGCGGTCTCGTCGAGCGCGATTTCGGCGACTTCGCCAGCTTCGTCGCAGAGGCGGTAGACATCGCGCCGCTGCTCCAGCGTGAAAAGCGGCGCCAGTCTTTGGTTCCCGGCAAAGGCGCGGATGATCTCGCCGCACGGGCCCGGGGCAGCGTGCAGGCACTCGGGCGCCCCCGCGGCCACCGGTTCCGTGAGTTCGCGGCGGGTGCGGACGGCGCCCTTCGCCTCGGCCATGGACTTCAGCGTCAGTTCAAGGCCGTCGCCCTTGTCCCGTACGCGACAGGTAAAACCCGCCCGGTGGAGGCGCCAATCGGGCGTGTCGAAGTAGGTGTCGCGGAGCTCCCTTGTCCCTGCGGACGCCACCGCGTATCCGGGCACGCCGGCCGATTCGAGCCAGTGCGCCACTGGGCGCACGTCGACCGCCGCGAATTGCCACTCGACTTCCGTCTGGTCCCGGGGCGCGTCCACCATCGGACCATGATACTGGCGAGAGCGGGTTTGGAACGCCGGGAAGGCCCGTGTGCCGTGTCGCGCAATACCCCTCCAAGGTACACTCCCGCCATGGGAAACCTCGAAGGCAAGACAGCGCTGATCTTTGGCGTAGCGAACGACCACTCCATCGCATGGGGCATCGCCCAGGCGCTCCACCGCGAGGGCGCGGAACTCGGCTTCTCCTACGCGGGGCCGACGCTCGAGAAGCGGGTGCGGCCACTGGCCGAGAGCATCGGCGCGGACTTCATCGAACAGTGCGACGTGGCCAGCGACGAAGAGATCGTGGCGACGTTCGCGAAGGCGAAGGAACGATTCGGGAAGATCGACATCCTTGTCCACGCGGTCGCATTCGCGAACCGCGAAGACCTGATGGGGCGGTTCATCGATACCAGCCGCGATGGCTTCCTCCTGGCGCACAACATCTCCGTCTACTCGCTCGTGGCGCTCACGCGCGCGGCATTGCCCCTCTTCCCGGAAACAGGCGGCTCCGTGCTCACGCTCACCTACTACGGCGCCGAGAAGGTGGTCCCGAAGTACAACGTCATGGGCGTGGCCAAGGCCTCGCTGGAGGCGACCATGCGCTACCTGGCGAACGACGTCGGGCCCCAGGGCGTGCGCGTGAACGCCATCAGTGCGGGCCCCATCCGTACGCTCGCCGCCTCCGGCATCCGCGGCTTCCGCGACTACCAGCGCACGTTCGCGCAGCAGGCTCCGCTGCGCCGCGATGTCACCATCCACGATGTCGGCGCGACCGCCGCCTTCCTCGCGGGCGATGGCGCGCGCGGCATCACGGGCGAAGTGCTCTACGTCGATAGCGGCTACAACATCATGGGGATGCAGCTCCCGGACGACGAATGAGGTGGTGAACGAGGGGCACGCCGTGAGCCAGGGGCCAGCCAACGGGCAACAAGCAGCGCGGCAGCCTGCGGTTGTGGTCGCGGTGGCTGGCGACGCCATCCAGGCGGCTATCTGGCACGACGCCCTGGAGGACGCGGGCATCGAAGCGGCGGTGTACGAACGGGGTGTGGGCGCGGCACTCGGCGGCGCCAGTGCCTTCGGCGCGAGCTACCCCCTGCTGGTCGACCGGGGCGACGTGGCGGCCGCGCGGAACATCATCGCCGACCTCGGTGGCGCGGTGGCGCTCGCACCCGTACACGACGACCGGGCCGCGCGGGAGAGGCGCCAGCGGGCGCTGCTCGTCGCTGGCGCGATCGTCGCCGTCATCCTCGCGCTGGGCGTGCTCTCGCGCCTGCTCACCTAACGGCTACGTCCCCCGGAATCCGCTAGCTCTTCGGCCAGGTACCCACTTCACTTCAAGCACTAGCGCGACGAAGATTACTCTGAGCCCACCTTCCAAAGGCGGAGAGTGATGTCCTCACGCTTGATCGGACTGCTCCGGGACTGCTGGGGGAATACGCGCTTTCCGGAGCGCTGCTTCGTTCAACTTGCCTACGCCGAGGAGCAGGACGACCTTGGCGACGTGACCGACTTAGTCACTGCGATGGGCGGTCGAGACGATCTCATCACAAGGCTCCGCGCGGAACACCCAACCGATCGACCACATAATGAGCAGTTTGATCTCCGTCTGTTGGATGCTATGGGAGAGGCACTCGCCTTCGCATGGCTAACCCTCCAAGAGTTCGGCAACCCGCAGTTTTGTCTACGGGAGGGATATCCCGACTTGTGCGTTCCTAACAAGATTTGGGTCGAGGCCAAGACGATCCATCTGTCGGATGCCGAACGCCAGGAGATCCGGGACGGCGTCGAGCGTGGCGGTGGCATCTATTCCCGAGTGGGGTGGAGGAGGCGGGACTTTCCACGCCCGCTGAGAAGGAAGTTTGAAGACGCATGGGCAAACGCCTTACGCAAGTTCGAAAGAGTGGACCCGGATGGCCATCAAGCTGCTCTGGTTTGGTTCCGTATTGGGGGCTTCGATTGGCCGCTGTCCCCCTATGCCACGTTGCACCACTTGAAGGAGTGGGCCGAGCAAATCCGTCCACGAAAAACTGGACTGGTGCTTGTAAAATACTGGAATTGGGCCCAGCCCGAGTTCTATCGGGAGCCGCTGACTTCCTGACCGTACTCCGCGGGTGCTTCGGCCACCGCGGCAGGCCGCTCGGGAGCGCGGCCCGCGATCGTACCCTGCCAGCCCACGGCCCCGGCGAGCACCGTCGCGCAGAGCTGGTTGAGGCTCACGCCCTGGCGTTCGGCTTCGTACGCAAGCGCTTCGTGCAGCCCTCGCGGCACCCGCAGGCGGAACTGCCCGGAGTAGTCCAGGTCCGGGAAGGGCGGCGGGATGGGTTCTCCGATCTCGCGTTGTCCCTCGATCCAGGTCAGCATCGCGTCACGAACCTGAGGAATAATCTCCTCAGGTGTGAATGCTTGCGTCATGCAGCCCGGCCATTCGCGCACATGGGCGAACCATCCAGCCTCGTCATCCGGATGCCCTGATTCACTCCAGACCAACTCGATATGGTATGGCATGCGTAGATAGGCTTCGTCACTGTTCATTCTTGAGCACCTCCTCCAGTGCCCGGATTGAATTTGTCACGTAGACCGGAAGCAGAGTTCGGCGCGCGTCAAGCACAAGCTGGTAGCGAAGCCGCGGATGCCGATACTTCACATGGTCGCCTGCACCCTGAGTTCGAGTGAACCCAGCGGCGAGGAGCAATCGGTCCATCTCCTTGAAGCGTACGTTGCGGCGTCGCGTCTTGAGCGCTTCGACTTCCCGGCGCAGGTCCAATTTACACCTCCGGTACCGCCAGTGGAACCACTTATTCCACCACCTCGTACGCGATCGGCAGCTCGCGAACGCCGCGCATGATGAACGTGGGCACGCGCGGCAGGGGGCGGTCATCGGTGCGCCGGAACTCACGGATGCGGCGGAGAAAGACCTCGAGCGCGACGCGGGCTTCGAGCCGCGCGAGCGGCGCTCCGAGGCAGAAGTGGATGCCCATGCCGAAACTCAGGTGGCGGTTCGGCGTACGCGTAACGTCGAACGTGTCCGGGTCCGGGAACACTGCCGGGTCGCGGTTCGCGGATGCGATCCAGACAAGCGACACCTGGTCGGGCCCAATGGTCTTGCCGCCCATTTCGACCTCCCGCGTGGCGCGGCGCGCGGTCGCCTGCACCGGTGAGGAGTAGCGCAGCACCTCCTCGATCGCGCCGGGCAGGAGTGCCGGGTCGTCGAGTACGCGCTGAAGCTGCCCCGGGTGGTTCATGAACTCGATGATGGCGTTGCCGATGAGGTTCGTCGTGGTTTCGTTCCCGGCCACGAGCAGCAGGATGAGCATCTGCAGGAGCTCCTCCGCGTTCAGCCTCGAACCTTCGACCTCCGCCTGCACGAGGCCGGTGAGCAGGTCCGTGCGCGGCTCGCGGCGGCGTTCGGCTGCGAGTCGTTCGAAGTACTCCCGCATCTCCTCCAGCGTCTCCTGCGGGAGTTCGCGGCCGACTTCATCGCCGAGGCCGCTGCCAAGCGTCGCGATCACCTCATCGGACCAGCGCTTGAAG
>JALOAP010000148.1 GCA_023228745.1 Dehalococcoidia bacterium
GCCGAGACTCGAACTCGGACAGGCGTACGCCCACTAGACCCTGAACGCACGATCAGGGACAACGAGGGATAAGACGGGATAACGAAAGAAAGTGAATATTCGAGTAGTTATCCCGTTTTTCTCATTCAGAGGGAACCAGGGAAATGCAAGGAAAACAGGGGATATTTTTTGTAAAGTAATGACCAAGTAATGACCAAGGTAATTGGGTAATGAAAGCTGGGCATCACTCCTGAGGACTTTTTATGCCTCATTGGAAAGGAATCGATTTTCAACTACCCTTCTGGTGGCTTCTTACATTCACAGCTTTCCATTCCAGAAGCGGATGGCGCCGGATGCGGTTCTGCAGGGCCTCGTCACCGGTCAGCAGCTCGGGGGCTATCTCGCCCATGTCCAAAATCCGATCGAGAAATTCCTGCTCCGGTGCGGTGAACGGCAGCAAGCTGGCAAGAAGATTACGGCAGTCCTCGACAAGCCCCTTCCCAAACTGATCCTTCCGGATATATTCGCTCCCTGCGGACCTTAGCGTGGGGATGAGTTTTTGTTCCAGATCGGCGGTATCGACATCCACATCCTTCAGTGCAATGGTTCGCCAGTCGGTGCGACTCATGGCGCCGTAGACGACAAAGGCCAAACGCAACCTTTCCCAATCGAGGCCACCCAGACGGAAGAGGTTGCTGCAATCGAACAGATCCCGCGCCTGCCGCCGCGAGAGCAGCGCCGAGAGCTTGCCAGCCGCGAGTTCGTGGACGTCCACCACCGAGATGCCTGTGGCCTGCCAGATGCCGACCTGCCGTGAATCAATCCGCTGCACCGGCCACAGTGGGACCCGGAACATGAAATTGACATCCACCTCCAGGTTGCCTCCCTGGCCGCCGGCGCTGGGATAACGGAGCTGCCATTTGCCGCCCGCATGCTCTGTCGGCACGCGCCGGACCATGAATCCCTCCCGGGCAAAGACCGCCTGCAGGGCTTCCTCGACCTTGGGCCGTTCCAACAGCATCGTCTCCCGGTCCACCGCTCCCATGTAATTGAGATCGATGTCCACCGAGAGGCGGGGAACGGCGAAGATGAAGAGGTTCAGGGCCGTGCCGCCCTTGAGGACCAACTTGTCCTTGAGGAAGGGATGGCTACGGATGGCATCGAGCAGTTGGAGCAACAGCGCGACCTTTTCCAGCATGTCCGGGCGAAAACCGGCGGCCTCCGACTGGACGGCGAGCGTTTCAGGGGAGATCTTCATGAAGGTTCCTCCCACGATCTCTCGTAGATCTCTTGGGGAACGACGAGGTTCCAGGCGGCCACGAAGTGTCCCGCTTTCCGCCGGCTGCGTTCCAGGTAGTGAGGGTGTTGTGGCCGGAGGTCACGGAGGGCACTCAGGTGCGCCTCGTCGACCATCAGGCCTTCCCGGTGCTGCTCCAGGAAGAAGCCGACCTTGGCCGCGGTCGTGGCGTTGCCGAGATGTTGCACGTAGGCAGTCACCTTGTCGAGATCGAAAAACTCCACGGACTCAAGGGAGCGCCATATCTCCTCCCAACTCCCAGTCAGGCCGGGCCGGTGGAGTACGTCCACGAAGGTCCTTTCCAGGCCCGTCACTCGGACCTCCAGACCCGCGCGATCAGCCTTGACTACGTCGAAGGAGACAGCGACCTCGGGAGGCAGAGCCCCGGGAAAGCGAACTCCCTTGAACTGGTAGGACCGGAAGCTGATGGGCCGCGCAGGTGCGGCGGAAAGATAGACGAAGTGCTCGTAGACCGAATAGGCCTTGCCGTGGAACTCCATGGCCGTGTGGTAGGCCAGCACGGCATCCTTTGTCATCCGAGAGGCCAGCAGGAAGGGATCGACGGGATAGGATGCGGCAGACGCCCCGGTAGGGACGACGGCATAGAGACCGCGGCGCACCCGGACCAACCGGCTCATCTTCACGTGATAGAGGAGTAAAGCCTCCTGCGTCCGGGGATTGCGCGGGCCTTCGGAGGCAAGGAAGGCAGCAAGCTCATCGCCCGTAAAGACAGGATGTCTGTTGAAAAAAAGTCCGAGTTTCATCAGATTGCTCTTGATGTTTATTAACGTAACACGTAATATATTTAGGTGTTTTGATATTGCATGTCAAGTATTATATTGGATCGTGAATGGGATTTATTGACAATATCGATCAATACCCATAATTTCATTATGGGTTTCGTTTATAAATGTCAAGCGCAGAAGTCCTTGGCTGAAATGCTCGATGGCGAATACAAGTTTTTTTACTGAAATCGCCACAGCATTTTATTGACTATGGGCCGAGACGTGGTATTTCCCCGCAGGAGAGAGGCGATGTTTTATTAAGCGTGAATTGAAACGCCATCCCCTGAAGATTAAGTTTCCTGTGATGCAACCTGGGAAGGAATTTGTCATATGTCCGATCGGGCCGCCCATCTCAACTCTCTGCCGGATGACCTCCATTCGGCTGCCAATGCTCTCGCCGTAGACGCGCTCATCAGGCGGCTCCGTGCCTATTACCCGGACATGAGCGGATTCACCGCCGTTTCGATGACGGGCCGCGGCCGCGATTTTTTGCATCACCTCGTGCATACCCGGATCGGCGGTCTCCTCCCCGCCGTCCTTTCCTTCAACGACTACAGATCCCACCGCATCGCCGAAGCGACAGGCCGCACGGCCGTGCCGGAGGATGAAGCCTTCCTCCACTTTCATGCCCTTCGCTGCCGTGAAGAGGGCCGCTCTCTTCCCCCAGCCGACACCCAGCGTCTGCTCTCGTTTTTGACCACGCTCGCCGAGTTTTCCGTGACCATCGACGAATTGCGCGCGCTGGACCGGATCGGCCCAGAACAATTCGAACGGATCGACTGGTTCTTTGCGACGATGGAGGCCTTCCGCGCCCGTCTTGCCACCGGGGGGCTTTTCTATCCGCCGTTCGAAGCGACACGGTTTGCCGACCTCACACCGGGCGACGGTGAATTCTTCATCGGCCTTCCCCTCATGACCCCCGGGAACGAGCGCTTTTTCAGCCGCATCCCGAAAGATCGGCTCTTTGTGGATGCGCCCCTTTTCGGCCCCAACATGCCAATTGAGCCGCCCGATTACGAGACGGCCCTGTCGCTCGTCAGACGGATCGGTATCGCCGAACGGCGCCATGACGGCGAGTTGCCCGGGTTCACCGAACTTGCCGAACGGGCCGCCCTACCGACGCTTCTCGCCCGGGAGATCGACACCTTCTTACGGAATTACGGTAGCGATAGGGAACAGCTCTTCATCGTGCCTCTGGACGAGAAACTGTCATTCTATCTCTGGGAATTCCTCTTCCAGCCCCTCGGCGGACAAGTCAACTTTGCGCCGTGGCTTCCCTTCACCCACTTCGCGGCTGCGCAACGGCTTCGCGAGGGAATCCGCGACGGAAAGGGACTGGCAGCCATGCGGCGGGATCTCGTCTCCGAGCTTACCACCCGGTGGAACGAACTCGACGAGGCCGATCATTCCGCGTTCGAGGGAGGGATCACGCTGTGCGACGAGTTGGATCGGCTCCGGGCACTGATGCCGTTTACAGAAAACGAGTGGCTGCCTCTAGCCGAGCACTTCATCGCCGTAAAGAAGCTGCGACTGCGCGGCAGGCGTGACGCACCCATACAGGTTGTGGGGCTGGGCGACGCAACCGGCGTCCCCTATGCGCGCACCGTCATTCTGCCCATGAACAGCGACATCTTCCCGCGCAGGCCCTTCAGCGGTCCCTACCTCAACCTGATCCATCTGCCGCGCATCTACCGGACGCAGTACGAGGCGGACGATCTCGCGCTGAGGCAGTTCCTTTCCTTCGGCCGGACGGCCCACATCGCCGCCCTGTACGATCAGGCAAACGGCGATGCGCCATCAGCCCACTTCTCTTTCCTTGCCACCGAATTCGGCCAAAGAATGGTGAAGCGGCGGATGGTTCCGGCAGCGTTGCGCG
This sequence comes from Dehalococcoidia bacterium, assembly GCA_023228745.1. Classification (GTDB taxonomy): domain Bacteria; phylum Chloroflexota; class Dehalococcoidia; order Tepidiformales; family Tepidiformaceae; genus JALOAP01. The sequence goes on from JALOAP010000148.1 coordinate 3,938, forward strand.
GACCGGCCGGCAGCCTCGTTATCGAGAACACGGATGAACTGAAAGAGCGGCTCCGGCGGCATACATGGTCCTTCAGCTCGCTGAAGAACTTTTTCACCTGCCCCTGCCGCTTCATCCTGGAAGATATGGAGGCCGTGAAACCTCCCTCCTGCTTTGAAGACAAAGACAGCACCAATCTCCTCATCGGAGAGTTCCTCCACCGCTTCTTTGCAGAGCTGAAAGAACATCGCCCCGCCGTCCTACATTGGCAGGAACTGTTCGACACGAGATGGGAGAGCGACGAGGATCTGCGTATGAAACTCCCGGACCAGGCTGTGCGCAAAGCTATCGTCCAGAGCCATCTGGCCGATATTGCCGCCTGGGAAAAGGAAACGGGCCGGCCGATTCTCTTTTCCGATGAGGTTACGGAAGCCGAACTCGAACTGAGTGCTCCCTTTGGCGGCGGCCGCTACCGACTTAAAGGGCGCATCGACCGCCTACAGCGCGATGGAGACCAAACACTCATCACCGATCTCAAATACAAAGAGAAGAAAACCTACGCTGAAAAGGATCGCCTCGTAGATCGGCTGGAGAAGACCGACGTCTTCGACGATCGTTTCCAGCTCCTCATTTATGCCTATCTCGCCCTGCAGAACAAAAGGGCGACGCCCGGCCTGCTCGATGCAGCCCATCTCTTTTTGCGTCCGAGAATGCGCGGCGATTATGAGGGCCATCTTGCCAAGGAAGACCTGGACGCCTGTGATGCCACGATGGAGGGCATCGCCGGGCGACTTGATGCGCTGCTGGCCCTGGAACGCTTCACTCCGAACTTCCGCGCCGACGGCTGTTCCTATTGCCCCTACAAGGCTCTCTGCCTCAAACCAGACCTCTATCAGACGATAGGACGACCAGGAGGCCACCCATGGTGAAGAGCCTTTTCGTCACCGCCTCGGCCGGTTCGGGGAAGACCTTCCGCCTGACCCGTGAGGTCCGCAGCCACCTCGACCGGGAGGGAGAATTCGTTGTCGCCGCCACCTTCACCCGCGCCGCGGCGGCAGAAATGGAAAAAAGGATCCTCGATGCTATCGACGAAGGGAAGGAGAGCCCCGTCGACAAGCTGCGGTTCATCATGCGGGCCGCTAGGGTCCACTTCTCCACGATCGATGCGCTCTTTCACCAGTTTCTTTCCACTGAAGCCTATGTTCCGCAGTTGGCAGACGACCACGAGAAGGCGATCATCGCCACGCTCGCCGACACGCGTTTTTTCCAGCATCCGCGCGTTCTGGCCGACATCGAAAGCATCGTGATCGCGGCCCGAATCCTCCATCTGCAACCCGATTCCCTGATTGCGGAGCTGGATAAGGGCAGAGAGTCACTGGAGGCATGGGACTGCCCCGAGCGTCTGCTCGATGCACTCAAGGGCGAACAGTCGCGGCTTGTCGCCGAGTACGATCAGCTGCGTGCCAAGGTGCAAGTCGTCGCGGAAGCGACGCGGGGAGCCCTGCGCAGCCAGGTGGCCGCCCCCTTGCTTGAACCGCTCGCCGGGGTGGACCTCAAACGGGCGCTTTTCCTCAAAGACAACCTCGCTGATGTTCGCGTAGCTGCAGCCGATCGCGCCACGCCCGCCTACGCGGCCTTGGAGGACCTCTATCCGCGAATGCGCGTTCTGATCTCCGAACACCTCATCAACACGAAACGGTTGCGAAGCGCCCTTCTCAAGCGTTTCATCGCCCTGCGTGCCGACGTCATTGCCGAGGAGAAGGAAAAACTCGGACGGCTCTTCTTCGACGACGTCCCACGGAAGCTCATCGCCCTTGATGGACCGGACAGCCCCGACCGACCGCTTTTTGCTGCACGCCTCTATGAAATGGGCTTCCACCGAACGGCCCATCTGCTCCTCGACGAGTTTCAGGACACGTCGCAAATCCAGTTTACCCTGCTTCGGCCTTTGATCGAAGATATCCTCGGCTCCGTGGGGAGCAATGCCGAGGGAGACCGGTCGATCTTCCTCGTGGGAGACTGGAAACAGTCGATCTATCAGTGGCGGGGGGCGGCGCCCGATATGCTCCGGGCCTCGCTCACCCCAGCCCTCGCGAGCGGACAGATTGCTGCCGAGACTCTTCCTTACAACTACCGTTCGACACCGCTTCTTATCGAATTTTTCAACCATCTGGTCGCCGACCTCTTCGCCGGAACCGACAAAGTCAACATGCAGGCGCCGCCGGAAAAGCCGAAGCACCCCTACGGCGGCATCTCCGAGGTGGCGGTTATCCCGGTCGCCTGCGGAGCGGGAGACGAGCCGGTGTACGAGCGGCTCATCGAAGCAATTGTCAAAAAAAAGGCGGAGTGCGGTCGCCCCTGGGGCGATATCGCAGTGCTGTGCCGCACCAACAGGCATATGGATAGGGCCGCCGCGGCGCTGGCCAGAGCCGGAATCCCCACCTCGGGGATCCGCGGCCGCGAGATGCTGTCACTCCGGGAGGGAACGGCGCTCTATCTTTCGCTCATCGCGCTTTTCACGGCCCACGACGGCCGCTTCATTCCTCGCGCCCTCAAGTCTTTGGACTATGGCGAGGCCCAGGGCGCGACATTGATGTCCGCCGTCGCGCAGCTCGCCGAAACTGTCGGCAACGCGCCCCGGCCGCACCGGTTCGCGGCCTTCGCATCCGCCCTGCGCGACCTTGCGCCTCATTTTCCGCGCATCCTCATCGAGACGCTCTGGGATGAGGCGGAGCGATACTTCGTCCGGCCCGATGCCGTCGATGCCGCCGCCTTCCTGCGTTACCTGCTCACCATGTCGCACCTTATCACCATACCCGAGGGAGAGCATGCTGACCGGGTGAAGCTGGCCACGATCCACGGTACCAAGGGCCTTGAATTTCCCCATGTCTTTCTTTTCTGGAAAGAGGAGCACGACAGGGCGCCCGAAATTCCGCACCCCGAAGATGGCTGTCCGCTCAGCCTGAGCAAAGACGAACTGGCTTTTCTCGCTACCGACCCGATAGAAGGAGCTGCAGCCATTGCCGAGGCGGTAACTGTTGTGAAGGAAGAAAGGGCCGAAGAGACGGCCAATATCATCTACGTCGCCGCGACCCGCGCCGCCAAGAGTCTGACGATCCTCCTGCGGGCGGACCGGGAGGGCGCCTTGAAGGGCTACAGTGAGCGAATGTTTACAACGGCCCAGGAACCTATAGTGGACGCCGAGCGCACCGAATT
>JALOAP010000149.1 GCA_023228745.1 Dehalococcoidia bacterium
TGCCTTCGAAGACGACGCGTCCCCCGTCGTGGCCTGCGCCCGGACCAAGGTCGATTATCCAGTCGGCGTGCGCCATCACCGCCTGGTGATGCTCGATGACGATCACGGATTTCCCAGAATCGACGAGGAGGTCGAGAAGGTGGAGCAGTTGTTCGACATCTGCCAGGTGGAGGCCGCTCGTCGGTTCATCGAGCACGTAGACGCCGCCATCGGCGCCCATGTGCGTCGCGAGCTTGAGCCGCTGCCGCTCACCGCCCGACAGCGTGGTGAGTGGCTGGCCGAGCCGCAGGTAGCCTAGCCCGACGCCGGCCATGCGTTCCAGGATCCTGTGCGCCGCAGGGATACGCGCCTCACCCGAATCGAAGAATGCGAGTGCATCATCGACGGGCAGGTCGAGCAGCTCGGCGATGTTGAGCCCACCGAGGCGGTAGTCCAGCACCGCCGCCTGGAAGCGCCGGCCCTCGCACTCTTCGCAGACGGTGGCGACGCCGGCCATCATGGCGAGATCGGTATAGACGACCCCGGCACCGTTGCAGCCCGGGCAGGCGCCCTCCGAGTTGGCACTGAAGAGTGCAGGCTTCACACCGTTCGCCCTGGCGAACGCCTTGCGAACCGGGTCGAGCAGGCCGGTGTAGGTGGCCGGGTTGCTCCGGCGCGAGCCACGGATGGGGGTTTGGTCGATCGAGACCACGCCTTCGCGCGGAGACACCGAGCCGTGAATGAGCGAACTCTTCCCGGACCCGGCTACCCCGGTCACGACGACCAGGACTCCGAGCGGGATGTCGACGTCGACATCCTTCAGGTTGTGCATGCGGGCGCTGCGCACCTCCAGGGCGCCCGTGGGGGCCCGCAGCGTGTCCTTCAGGGTCGCGCGGTCGTCGAGATGGCGGCCGGTGATCGTGCCGCTGGCCCGCAACCCCTCCACGGTGCCTTCGAACACCACCTCGCCCCCGGCGGTGCCGGCGCCAGGGCCAAGGTCCACAACGTGGTCGGCGATCGCAATGATCTCGGGTTCGTGCTCGACGACGAGGACGGTGTTGCCCTTGTCGCGCAGGCGCAGCAGCAGGTCGTTCATGCGCTGGATGTCATGCGGGTGCAGGCCGGCCGTTGGCTCGTCGAAGACGTAGGTGACGTCGGTGAGCGAGGAGCCGAGATGGCGGATCATCTTCGTGCGCTGCGCTTCGCCTCCCGACAACGTGCCAGAGGAACGGTCGAGCGAGAGGTAGCCCAACCCCATCTCGACGAACGAATCGATTGTGTGGCGCAGGGCGGCGAGCAGCGGAGCCACCGACGGCTCATCGAGGCCACGGATCCAATCGGCGAGGTCGCTGATCTGCATGGCACAGGCATCGGCGATGCTGATGCCGTCGATCTTGGACGACCGTGCCTCCTTGCTGAGGCGGGTACCTTCGCAGTCAGGGCAGGGAGTGAAGGTGACCGCGCGCTCGACAAATGCGCGGATGTGCGGCTGCATCGCATCGACGTCCTTGGAGAGGTACGACTTCTGGACCTGCGGGATGAGCCCGGTGTAGGTCAGGTTGATGCCGTCGACCTTGATCTTTGTGGGCTCCCGATAAAGCAGGTCGTGGAGTTCGCGTTTGTTGAACTTCCGAATGGGCTTGTCGGGGTCGAAGTAGCCAGAACCGCGGTAGATGCGGCCGTACCAGCCGTCCATGCTGTAACCGGGCACCGTGATAGCACCCTCGTTGAGGGACTTGCTGTCGTCGTAGAGCGCCGAGAGATCGAAGTCGGTGACGGAGCCCATGCCTTCGCAGCGCGGGCACATACCGCCGAGGCGGGTGAAGGTGGCCTTCTCGGTCTTCGTCTTGCCCGGCCCGCGCTCCACGGTGATCGCCCCGGTCGCCTTCACGGAAGGAACATTGAACGAGTAGGCGTTGGGCGGGCCAATGTGGGGTTGGCCGAGCCGGCTGAAGAGGATGCGCAAGAGCGCGTTCGCATCGGTTGCAGTGCCAACGGTGGAGCGAGCGTTCGCACCCATCCGCTCCTGGTCGACGATGATTGCGGTCGTCAGCCCTTCGAGCACGTCGACATCCGGCCGCGACAGCGTGGGCATGAAGCCCTGCACGAACGCGCTGTAGGTTTCGTTGATGAGCCGCTGCGACTCTGCCGCGATGGTGCCGAACACCAGCGAACTCTTGCCCGAACCGGAGACGCCAGTGAAGGCGGTCAGGCGGCGCTTCGGAATGTCGACGTCGACATCCTTCAGATTGTTTACCCGCGCGCCGTGCACGCGGATCAAGTTGTGAGAGTCGGCCGGGTGGAGCCTGTCCTGGGTCACGGCTGCGCGCCCGAGAGGAGCGGGATGGCAGGCGGCAGGCGCTCATCGACAACTTCGGCGTTCGGGTTCCCTGGCCGGGACATGGGGACTGCTCCTCGTGGTGGTGGCCCCACACCTTACCGGGTTGCTGCGGGTAGCGGGCTGCGGACGGCGTGGTCCAGGGCCAGTCCAAGGCACTGGACCCGGACCACGTCCTCAGGTGGAGCGCAGCGTTAGCGGCGCCCGGCGGCATAGGGAAGCGCGAAGAGGTAGAGGCCGGTGAAAAGCAGCAGGGCAAGCGGCAGCAGTGGCGCGAGGAACACCCATTCCGCAGGCTCCTCCAGCGTCACGGCGCTCACGCTGACGCCGATGACGGCCAGCGTGAACGCCATCGAGACCCAGCGATGGAGTTGGCGAAGAGCTTTGTTCCAGTTCAACCGGGGCCGCCTTTAGCCCTCGCCCGGCAGCTGCGTGAGCTGGACGAGGTTGCCACAGGTGTCGTCGAGGATGGCCATGGCTCCCCGGGCCTCGGTTGTGGGCGGGACAGTGAAGGTCACGCCCTTCCCGGCGAGGCGGTCGTGGTCGCGCTGCAGGTCACTCGTATAGAAGACGACCGCGGGAATGCTCTGCTCGAACAGTGCCTGCTGGTAGGACCTGGCGGCCGGGTTGTCGTTCGGTTCGAGGACCAACTCTGCGCCATCCGGCTCCTCTGGCGAAACGACGGTCAGCCACCGGTAGTCCCCGGCCGAAACATCGGTCTTCTTCGTGAACCCGAGGACATCGGTGTAGAACTGCAGCGCCTTCTCCTGGTCGTCCACGTGGACGCTCACAAGCTTGATTTTCATGACTGCTCTCCTTTGTGATGGAACGAGCGCGTGGCCCGTCACCTCTATGACGGAACGAAGCCGGAGAATGTGACCGATGGACGACGAATGGTTGGCGGAACGCTTCGAAGCCGATCGCACCCGATTGCAGGCCGTGGCATACCGCCTGCTGGGGTCGGCGAGCGAGGCTGACGACGCAGTGCAGGAGGCCTGGGTCCGGCTGAGCCGCTCCGACACGAGCGAAGTGCAGAACCTGAACGGCTGGCTGACCACCGTTGTGGCCCGGGTGTGCCTGGACATGCTTCGCTCCCGCCGGTCGCGGCGGGAGGAACCGCTCGCCCGGGAAGGTGAACTCATTCCGGACGGGGCCGACCCGGAACGGGAGACGATGCTGGCTGAGTCGGTCGGGTTGGCCATGCTGACGGTGCTGGAGCGCCTGGGACCAGCGGAGCGCGTCGCCTTTGTCCGCGACGGGTGGTCAGGCCTGCGCGCAGGCCCAGTCCCCGGGCATACGGCCGGCTGACAGGAACTCCACGAGCTTCGCGTTCTCCGTCTCTTCGAGCACACCATCAGCGCGAGGGTAGAGGATGTGCTCTTCCTTCATGTTGTGGGTTTCGAGAGCGGCGGCGAGTTGGCGACAGAGGCCGAGCACAGGTTCGCCCACCGGGCCGGCTTCGATCGCGGCTTCCAACTGCTCGAGCAGACGCCAGATCTCGCCGTGTTCGCGCAACATCACAAAAACCGGGGCAACCATCCCGGCAGCACGTAGCGACGGGAAGAGGAACTCCTCCTCCAGGTAGATGTGGCGTCGCAGCGCTTCTATGGCGTTGTGCAGCGGCTCCTTTCGGACCTCACCCAGTGCGAGGCCCGCAGTGAACGCATCGAAGCCCTCATCGATTTCGCGGTGCTCCCGCTCCAGCGCCGCGCCCAGTGTTTCATTCGCCATGCAATACACCTCTGAAGTTTTATCGTAGCGCCCCATCGCGACCCGGGGGACGAAGCGGGGACAAGGGACGCCGGGCCAGCCCTGACGACGTCGGAGCGGAGGGCCTGGAAGCAGCCGTCGTGGCGCGAGCGCCTGCAACGGCCGAGAACCACCGGGGTTACTGGGCGAAACGGAGCTGCGATTCGTTTGTTATGTTCGTCTCCGTGGGGGCAACGGAGGCGCGACAGAGCGCGACCTACCCTTGGCAGGCCCGAGGGAGGAGCACGGAAGTGAGGCCACGCGGGACCAGTGTCCCCGGCGATGCTGTGTGACTGTGGCGGAAAGGACTCCTCACATGGAACGAACACTTGAACAGGCGCGCGCCCGCGAGTCTGAGGTGGATGCCGCACCGCGCAGCCTGGAGAACCCCGATGAAGCGGGCTTGCTCGTATGGGTAGTCGACATGGAATCGCACCGGGTCGTGCGGCGGCGTGTGGGGCGCCACACGGATCGGCAGGCGGCAGTCTATTCAGAACGATAGAGCGAGTACGGTCGAACCGTTGCCGTCGGGGCTGCCAACGGGGGTGTCCGCGGCGGTGAGCAGCCGGCGCTACGGGACCCCAACTGCCAGCTACCGGCTGCAGCTCCACGGCCAGTTCGGGTTTCGCGAAGCTACGGAGGTCATTCCCTACCTCGCGCAGCTGGGGATTTCGCATCTCTACCTTTCACCCATCTTCAAAGCGAACCCGGGGAGCACGCACGGCTACGATGTCGTCGACCACAACCAGGTGAACCCCGTCGTCGGAGGACTGGCGGGGCTCTATGAACTGGGCGAGGAACTGCGCCGGCGGGACATGGGACTGATCCTGGACATCGTGCCGAACCACGTCGGCGTTGGGGCCGATAACCCGTGGTGGCGGGACGTGCTCCGCTTCGGCCAGGGGTCGCGGTACGCGGGCTACTTCGACATCGACTGGGAAGCGCAGCCGCAAATGGCCACGGGGGTGCTCGTCATCCCGATTCTCGGGAAGCCCTTTGGGCGAGCACTTGAGGACGGAGAGTTGAGGCTCGATCTGGACGACGGCGAGCTGGTGGTGCGGTACTGGGAGCACGTGCTGCCTATCTCCCCACAGAGCTATCCGGCGGTGTTGGGCTTACCGCCCGTGGATCTGCGGGGAGCGGTGCACGACCCGGCGGGCTTCGCGACACTCATGGAACTGCTCGATGAGCTTCCGCGCAGCGATACCGCCCACTCCGAGGTCCTGCTCGCGCGATGGCGCGAACTGCTGCGCGAGGAGCCTGTGCTGGAGCAATTCGTGCGCCGCTGCCTCGAGGCCCTGAACGGGACGCCGGGGAACCCGGGAAGCTTTGACAGGCTGGAACACCTGCTGTTGGAGCAGCACTACCGCCTGGCCGACTGGCGCGTCTCGGGCGAGGAGCTGAACTACCGGCGCTTCTTCGACGTGAACGACCTCGCCGGCATCCGGGTGGAGCGCGAGGACGTGTTCGAGGAAGTGCATCGGCTCGTGTTCCAGCTGGTCGAACGGGGCATCGCGACGGGCATCCGCGTCGACCACGTCGACGGGCTCCACCACCCGGAGCAATACCTCAAGCGACTGAGCGACCGGCTGGCGAAGGCGGCCCGCGAGCACACGAGTGGGCGGGTCCCGATCTACGTCGAAAAGATCCTCGAGGGGGACGAGCAACTCAACCGGGACTGGCCGGTTGACGGGACGACCGGCTACGAGTTCATGGCACGCGTGGACGGGCTGCAGATACACGGTGCAGGCCGCGGGGTGATGGATGCGACCTACCGGAGGTTCACCGGATTCCACCGCCGCTTCGAGCGCATCGCCTACGAGGCGCGGCTCGAGGTGGCCGAATCGGCGTTCGCGGGAGAGGTGAATGTGCTCGCGCTGCACCTCCACCGGATCGCGCAGCGGCACCGGCTGCACCGTGACAACACCCTCCGGGCGTTCCGCGACGCCCTTGAGGCGGTCCTTGCGTCGTTCCCGGTATACCGGACGTACCTTGGGCCGGGGGTTGCGGAACAGAGCACACGCTACCTGCACCGGGCAATCGAGGAGGCACGCCGGCGTGACCAGCGGCTTTCGCCGGATGCAGTGGCGTTCCTCGCGGAGGTGCTTTTGCTGGAGGGGAACCTTGAGCCTGACGAACTGGAGCGACGGGTGCACTTCCGGCGGCGGTTCCAGCAGCTTTCGGGGCCAATCATGGCGAAGGGGTTGGAGGACACTGCGCTTTTTCGTTACAACCGGCTCATCTCGTTGAACGAGGTGGGCAGCGAACCAGCACGCTTCGGCCGGCCACCGGAGGAGGTGCACACATGGATGGAGCGGCGGGCGCGGGAGTGGCCGGCGGCGATGTCGGCCGGTTCCACGCACGACACGAAACGCAGCGAAGACGTGCGCGCCAGGCTGAACGTCCTTTCGGAGATGCCGGCGGAGTGGCAACGCGAGGTACTGCAATGGCAACGGCTAAACGAGCGGCACCGGGGCGAAGCGCACGGTGAGCCGGCTCCCTCAGCGAACCTCGAGTACTACCTCTACCAGACGCTGGTTGGCACATGGCCCGATGGCGGCGTGGACGAACACTATCGCGAGCGGATGCGGACCCATCTCACCAAGGCGATGCGCGAAGCCAAGACCGAAACCAGTTGGACGAACATCGACGAGGCATACGAGGAGGGTGCGTACGCGTTTCTCGACGCAATCCTCGACCGGCGGCGAGCGCGGGCGTTCCTGCGACGGCTCAGCGGGCTCGTGGCGCGCATCGCGCCGGCGGGTGCGCTCAACGCTCGTGCGGCCCTGGTGCTTCGGGTGCTCGCACCCGGATTCCCCGACTTCTACGAAGGAAGCGAGGGCGAAGCGCTGACGGTGACGGACCCGGATAATCGCCAACCCATCGACTTTGGCACTCTGCAGGCGACGCTGACGTCGACCGAGGGCGAGCGCCCCGCTCTGCTGACGCCGGCCGGTAAGCTCTGGCTCGCACGGGAACTGGTCCACATTCGGCGCGAGCATGAACCAGCGTTCCGGGATGGGACATACG
>JALOAP010000150.1 GCA_023228745.1 Dehalococcoidia bacterium
CGGAGCATGGGGAGCACATCGACGAAGCGGAGGAGCTTAACGCGAAACTCGGGGTCGCTCGTGGCCCACTGCATGAGGCGTTCCTGCCACCAGGCGGGGCTGAGCGTAATGAGCCGTTCTGGCTCGACGTCCCGCAGCAGCTCACGCCCGCGGCGCTGGATGGTTTCCTCAAGAGCGGAGGGCAACGCGCCCGCCCTGGCCTGGTCGTCGTGTTCTAGCCTCATCGCCATGCTGTCAGCTTACGACCCTCCGAGGGCGGGCGTGAGCACCGGCAGGCGGTTCAGTCGATCGGCCAGGTGGGCTCGCTCCTGTCGCCCGGTGGCGGCGACCGGTACGATGGAACCGTGAGTCGCCCCCTTCGTATCGCCCTGCTCGGTTCCACCGGCTCTATCGGCCGCCAGGCGCTCGATGTCGTGCGTCAGCTTCCGGAGCGCTTCTCCGTGGTGGCCCTGGCCGCAGGACGCAACACGGACGAACTCGCGCGGCAGGTCGCGGAGTTCCGGCCGGCCTACGCGTGCGCCGAGGCTGAGTCGAGCGTCCTCCGCGATGCGATGGCAGCGAACGGCACGCGCACGCTCTCGATGGACGAGATGGCGGTCGCACCTGACGTCGATATCGTGCTGGTGGGGACGGCCGGTGCTGCGGGGCTGACACCGACGCTGGCGGCACTGCGGATGGGCCGGCCGGTGGCGATCGCGAACAAGGAAGTGCTGGTGATGGCCGGGCACCTGATTCGCCGCGCAATGGTCGAAGGAGGCGGCGAGCTGCGGCCTGTGGACAGCGAGCATTCGGCCATCTGGCAGTGTCTCTGGGGCGAAGAGGGCAACGCCATCCGGCGGATCATCCTGACTGCGAGCGGCGGAGCGTTCCGGGATTTCGATGACGCGCGGCTCGCAGCCGTTACCCCTGAACAGGCGCTTAACCATCCAACGTGGAACATGGGTGCGAAGATCACGGTCGATAGTGCGACCCTGATGAACAAGGGCATGGAGACGATCGAGGCCATGTGGCTCTTCGGCGTCCCCATGGAGAAAGTCGAAGTCGTCCTGCACCGCGAATCGATCGTCCACTCCCTCGTCGAATTCAGCGATGGCAGCGTGAAAGCGCAGCTCGGGGTGCCGGACATGCGCCTTCCCATCCAGTGCGCGCTCGCTTACCCGGAACGGATGCCCGTGCCGCCGGCGCCGCCGCTCAATCTCGCGAAGGTTGGCACGCTGCATTTTGGCGAGCCGGACGTGGCGCGCTTCCCGTGCTTGCGGCTCGCGATGGAGGCGGGAAGGCAGGGCGGGACCTACCCTGCGGTAATGGCCGCGGCCGACGAAGTGGCCGTCGCCCGCTTCCTCGACAGCGAGATCGGCTTTCTCGATGTCCCGGCGATCATCGAGAAGGTACTGCAGGACCACGATTCGACCGCCGATCCTGACCTGGAGACCGTGCTTGCGGCTGACGCGTGGGCACGGGGGCGCGCACAGACAGCAGTTCCGGGGGCGGTTCGCTAGTGGACATCCTGATCATCCTTCGCAACCTCGGCCTCTTCCTCGGGATCCTGTTCCCGCTGGTCATCATCCATGAGCTGGGGCACCTCATCGCGGCGAAGGCGTTTGGGATCAAGGTGCTCGAGTTCGGTGTGGGCTTCCCACCGAAGGCGTTCACATGGACGCGGCGGAACGGAACGGCCTACACGTTCAACTGGCTCCCGATCGGCGGCTTCGTCCGCTTGCTGGGCGAAGAGGACCCGACGGACCCCGGTTCACTGGCCGCAGCGCCGCGCTGGCAACGGCTCATCGTGATGTTCGCCGGGGTGTTCATGAACCTGATCTTCGCCGTACTGCTACTGGCGGTGGGCTTCATGATCCCGCGGGAACGAGCGCTTTCGATGGCGCAGGTCTCGGAGGTGGCACTCGGGTCGCCCGCGGCGGAAGCGCAGATCACCGGGGAAATGCAGGACGGCCGCGAACCGATGCAGGGGCTCCAGCCGGGCGACCTCATCGTTCGCGTCGAAGGGCACGACATCAAGAACACTGAGGAACTCATCTACGCGAACCGCCTGAACCTTGGCGAGACGCAGACGTGGATCATCAAGCGGCAGGGAGCGGAGCTGGAAGCGAAGGTGTATGCCCGCTGGCACCCGCCCGCCGGGCAGGGCCCGACCGGTATCCGCGTGGGTGCGCCGGTCACGTGCTCGGGGCTGGATGCAAGCGGCGAGGCGGCAAATTGCCAGCTCCTTTATCCGTTCACGGAAAAGGTCTGGTACTGGCCGTGGGAGGCGCTGCCAAAGGCGGTCGACACCCTCGGCGAGATCATGATCCTGACGAAAAACGAACTCCAGGTGCGCTTCGGCGGTGGCGGCGGTGGAGCCGGCATCGGCGAGGACCAGCCCGCCTTTACGGGCCCGGTTGGCATCGCGGACCAGACAGGTGCGCTTGTGGACGAGCAAGGCTGGAGGCCGCTCATCGAGTTTGCGGCACTGCTCAGCCTGAACCTCGGCATCTTCAATGCGCTGCCGATCCCGATGCTGGATGGCGGGCGCGCGCTGTTCGTGTTCATCGAAATCCTGCGCGGCGGGCGGCGTATCGCACCCGAGCGCGAGGCGCTGGTGCATTTGACCGGGTTCGCGCTGCTCATGGCCGGAGTGCTCATCGTCACCTGGTTCGATATCACGCGCCTCATCTCGTAGGCTGCAGCGGTGCTGTTCGACCTCATCTTCCTGGGCCTGTTCATGGTGGGTTGGCTGGCGTGCGCCTATGTGCCGTGGCTCGCGGTATCGGTGGCCACGCGAGGTAACGCAGGGATGATGCTGCTGCCGATCTGCCTCTTCACCGGGGTGGTTGGCGCGCTGACCGTGCCGGTGCTCGGATTCGAAGGTGCTGGCGGCCTGAAGGCGAGCTTCCTGGTCGCGTTCGCCGCCTCAGGCGCGATTCTCGCAGTCGCCCGCTTCGCCCATCAGCCTGGCACCACCCGCGAAGGGCTCGAAAGTGGAGAGTGGCGGCAGGGAGAAGACTCCAACCAGCGCTGAGGTGGCGTAGTCTGCGCGTACAAAGTGGCTTCTGCACGACACAGCGCGCACAAATGCCACTGGAGGCGGCGACGATGAGCCAGGGTCAACACGAAAAGGGGACACGTTTCCGGGCGCTGCACGAAGGACCGGCATTCGTCATCCCCAACCCATGGGACGGTGCGTCGGCGCGCATGTTGGAGGCGCTCGGTTTCCGGGCCCTCGCGACGTCCAGCGGGGCATGCGCTGGCACGTTCGGACGGGTGGATGGCCGCGTGTCACGAGATGAAGCGCTGCGGCACTGCGAGATCATCGTGACGGCAACGGACCTGCCGGTCTCCGCCGACCTGGAAAGGGGGTTCGCGGACGACCCCGCGGGCGTCGCGGAAACGGTGCGGCTCGCTGCGGAAGCGGGGCTGGTGGGGTGTTCCATCGAGGATTCGACGGGCAACCCGGAGACCCCCCCTCTTCGAGTTCGAGCACGCCGTGGAGCGGGTGGCGGCGGCGGTTGAAGCTGCGCGGAGCCTCGATTTCCCGTTCACGCTCACCGCGCGGACGGAGAACTTCCTTCGCGGCAACCACGAGCTCGATGAGACGATCACGCGACTGCAGGCGTTCGAGCTCGCAGGTGCGGACGTGCTCTTTGCGCCGGGCCCACCCTCCCTGGACGCAGTCCGAGCGGTGTGCGCATCCGTCTCAAAGCCCGTGAACTTCATGGTTGGCATCAAGGGCCGGTCGTTCAGCTTCGCGGAGCTGGAGGCTGCAGGCGTCCGCCGCGTGAGTCTCGCCACATCGCTCTATCGCGCTGCGATGACCGGACTCCATGCTGCTGCAACCGAGGTAGCGGAACACGGGACATTCACCTATGTGGACGGAAACATCGACCTGCACCCCTTCCTCGAGAGCCCGGAAAGTTAGCGGAGCCACAAGGGAGCCATGCGGCGGCGGTGTGCCTCTGGTACCGTCTGCTATTGCCCATGTCGAAACCACTCGCACTTTCCACCATGTTCGCCCAGCAGGACCGCTTTGCCGACGGCAAGGCGTTTGCGCAATTCGCAGCGGAAGCAGGCTACGAAGCGATCGAGATTAGCCACTCCACGCGGCCCGAGAAGCTGCAGCAGATCGTCTATGCAGCCATCCTGCCGGTGGTCTCCGTGCACCAGCCCGCACCATGGGTGGAGCACCACGACGGCCGCGGGAACTCGAAGTGCAACATCGCGTCGGTCGACGGTGCGGAGCGAGATGCGGCGGTGGCGTACGCGAAGGAGAGCGTGCGCTGGGCGTCGCAGCTTGGGGCGCAGCGGGTGGTCGTTCACCTCGGGAGCGTCACGGACGAGGAGATGTTCGAAGAGGAATTCCGGATGCGCCGCATGTTCGATGGGGGGGAGGCGAGTGACCCGGAATTTGCTGCCTTGCGCGAGCGGGCTATCGAACGACGGAAGCGTGAAGCCGGTCCGTACGTGGAAGCTGCGCGCCAATCGCTGCTTGAGTTGGTGCGGTTCGCAGAGCCACTCGGTGTGGCCATTGGCCTGGAGAACCGGTACCACTTCCACGAAATCCCTCACCCGGTTGAGTACGATTTCCTGCTTGAGGGACTTGTCAACGAGCAGGCAGGCTACTGGCACGACACCGGCCACGCGGAGGTGCTCCACCGGCTCGGGTTCATCGACCGGCACGAGTGGCTGGCGCGCAACCGGCAGCGCTGCATCGGCGCCCACCTTCATGACGTGCTCGGTATCGGCGACCACCGGGCGCCGGGGGATGGTGACGTTGAGTGGGGCTACATCGTCGAGGGTCTGCAGCACCTGCCCCGGTACACGCTGGAGATAAACCAGCACCAGCCCGACGAACAGGTCGGGCTGGCACGGGAGTTCTTGCAGGCGGTCGGGCTGCGCTAGGTTCGGCTACTCGTAGCGCAACGCCTCCGCGACGGGCACCCTGGACGCCTGCCGCGCGGGCAGGAACGTCATGAGCATCGAGGCACCGAAGGCCACGGCGCAGACGATGGCCAGGTTGAGCCACGGCACAATAAACGTGGCACCCTTCGATTCCTCACCCATTTCGCCCGACGTGAAGAGCACAAAGGCCAGCGACAGGCCGAGCGTGAGCCCGAGGATGATGCCCGAGAGGGCGATGAACCCGGATTCGAAGAGGAAGCTCAGAGCGACCATGCCGCGCTGATAGCCGATGGCGCGCAGCATGCCGATCTGCTGGCGGCGTTCGACCACCGAGCGGGAGGCCACGACGGCGAGGGCTGCGATACCGACAATCAGGCCGAGACCCATGAAGCCCTGGAAGACGAGCAGGAAGCCATTCTGGAGGGCCTGTTGTTCGTCGAGCAGCTTCTGCAGCGACTCCGCCGAAACCTGCACGAGGCCGGCTTCTACCTGCTTGGCGTAGTCTTCGGCGTCGGTGCCGTCGGCGAGCGCCAGGTAGAAGACTTGACCGCGTGCGGCCGGGAAGGTCTCGCTAACCGTCGACATGCCAGTGATCAGGCCGGCGTTGCTTCCAAACTGCTGGCCGAGGGCAAGGAACACTTCGGCGGATTCCTTCATCATCCCGATCACCGTGACGGTCGTGACCTGGTCCGTGCCGGGGTCGCGCACGCGCAGCGTGAACGGGTCGAAGCCATCCTGGATCGGGTCGAGCTTGAGCAGGTCGCCCATGGGTGGCCCGAAGGGGTCCGGGGGCGCGGTGAGAGATGCAGGGATGACCGCGAGATGCGGGTCGTTCGCAAGGGCCGCCCACACTTCCGCCGTGGAGCCGTAGCCCTTCGCCAGGTACTTCATCTCGATCGCATTGGATTGGAGGAACCCCTGGTCAGCGCCCACCACCGGATAGCGGCTGAACTCGGGGATCTCCCCATCCACTTCCTTCTGGTCGCGGTTCTCAACCTCAGCCTCGAAGGAGTAGGCGATGCGGAGCTCACCATGAGCCGTGATGGGGCTGGTGTCGACTCCAGCCTGTTCCATCGTCTGGTCAAAGTCATCCACGAGGTTATTCCCGTTGACGGAAAGCGCGACGTCATAGCCACCGCGCGTCTCGTCGTTCAGGAAGATGGCAGCGAAGTTGGTGTTCATCGTGGCCATCACGACGAGGGAGAACATGATCAAGCCGATCATGATCATCGTCATGCCAGTCCGGAAGCGCGCGGAGAGCGGATAGGCGACGCCGGTGCGGATCGCGGGAAGGATACGCCCGAAGCGCGAGCCGGCCGCGGCGATTGCCGGGAGGATGATGTCGGCGTTATAGACGACGATGAAGACTGCGGCGGTAACCATCACCATGCCGCTCAGGAAGAACATCTCGATGTCGCCGTCGAGGTTGCCGACCACTTTTTCGTAGACGCTGCTCGGCAGGTACCAGAGCAGCAACAGCAGCGCACTCGTTACCGTGAAGGAGAGCCGCTCGGCGATGCCGAAGTAGCGCAGCGTCACGGCAGCGAACAGGAACAGCAACGACACGCCGAGGAAGAAGAAGAACGCGCTGTCGAGATCGAGGCCGGCGTACGTCATCGCGCCGCCGGCGATGGCTGCCGCGAAGGCGATGCCCGTACTCCAGCTCACACGCGCCTGGGGGTTTTGCAGCAAGGCCACGATGAAACCCATCGGCGGAATGGCGATTCCCGCGATGCCAACCCAGAGGGGCAGTCCCGCCGGCTTGCGCTCGCGCACCACGCGGACCAGGAAGAGGGCGATGAAGTACCAGGGGAGGATGAAGAGCCACCCAATGACCGGGATCGCCAGGCCGAGGATCCAGGGCCACTTGGGCGGCCCTTCGTCGGTGCGAAGCTCACGGGGCTGGGCGATGTTCGAACCGCAAAGGACATAGAACCACGGCGCAACCAACCCGATGAGTATGAGCGGCACACCGAGCAGGAAACCAATTGGCCCGAGCAGGAAGAGGGAGAGGCCAACGGGTACACCGAGCGCGAGGATCCCGTTGAGAGCCGCACGCACGTACCCTCTCCACGTCGCCATCTCGGGGTTGATGGGCCGGGTCTCCGGCAGGTCGCGGATGGCTGCGGTGATGTTGAGGCGGCTGGCGCGCCAGGAAGAAACGAAGATGACGATGAAGGTCGATGACGC
>JALOAP010000151.1 GCA_023228745.1 Dehalococcoidia bacterium
CTACGAACCCGAAGCTCCCGTCGCCGTTCTGCCATTGCGCGGTGGTCGTGAACGTAGCGTCCAATTCGCAAGTGACAGGTATCGGGGTCACAGGGTCTTGGCTGCCAATAGGCATGCCGCTGATAACGTAAGCTCCTGGCTCCTGGAAGACTCCGCTGTAAGCGCCGTTGAAACCGATGGAACGGCTCTGCCCGTTCTGTATTGACGCATTCCACTCCTCTGGTTGGATGTGGAAGCGCTGGCCCGTCTTCGAGTACGAAGCGTTCCACATCTGCCCGACGCTGTGGAGGAAATCGAAGGATAAGTCCCAGTCAACGAGGTCTGAGCCGGAATCGTTGAGGATTGTGACCGTTGCGGTGAATCCCCTTTCGCCAGCTCCGGAATCCCAATCAGCGGTCTTCTCGAATTCGATCATGATCCCGGCCTCTGCGACAACGCCTTGCGTTTCGAAACGGTACTCCATGCGTTGGCCGCTTTGCTTTTCGCTTGGAGGGTCCTGCACGCCACCGCAGGCGGCAAGGACGACCCCTAGGATCGCCAGGATTCCGAATCTGTGCACTTGAAGTGCGTATATAATCCTCTTACCGAATCCGATATGTCGACTAGCCAAGTTAATCGCCTCCCCCGTTCCCCGACAAAGACGTTTCTTGAGTCCTACGCGAATTGATTGGCGCTATGGCGCGATTGCTCGATGGTGTAGGTCGTCACCAAGCGATCTTCCACTTCCCGTTTGGTCCGCCTCTGAGCAGCGCCAGCGCGTGGCGCCAAATCTCCGCTCAGGTGGACTGAGGCGTCGAGCTTAGGAACCCAATCTGATTTACTTTAATC
This sequence comes from Dehalococcoidia bacterium, assembly GCA_023228745.1. GTDB lineage: Bacteria > Chloroflexota > Dehalococcoidia > Tepidiformales > Tepidiformaceae > JALOAP01. Next base: position 829 of record JALOAP010000151.1, read on the forward strand.
AAATGTTGCGTACTAAACCATTTGGCGTCAAGTGAGTCGGTTGCTGCTGGTAGGGCCGGTCGCACGTTGGCCTAGGCTCGAAATGGCCGCATGAATGCCGGCATCCTGTGAAGATCAGTCGCCTCAACACGACCAGTCCTAGGGTCGTTGAGACGCAATTGCTTTGCGAATCTCACCACTTTCCCTACGAGACGCTCGCTCTTCCTTGGGTACGACACAAAGTATCCAGAGCATTGAGAAACACCCAACTTGGGGGTGAGTAGTTCTCTCTGAAAGCGGTGAGCCTCATTGTATGGGGCATTCCCGATACGACGGCGAAGAGACTTTTACGTAGGGAAGGGTGACAAGTTCTTCGTGATCACCCTCAAGGCGTTTTGTGACGACTGGCCGGCTGAGCTACCCGGTGGGCAAACACCTTTCGGCATGGAGATAGGCGAAAGCATTGCCTACCGAGCGGAGGGTGACCTCGGACAGTTCGTGTTCGTGGTTCCGGGAACGGAGTTGGTGGCAGCCCGACTTGTCAGTGAATCGACCATCGAGCGCTTGGTGCCCGACTTCCGAACCCCGCCGAAGTCGCGGGAGGAGCACATGGCTCGGATCGAACCCTTCTTCTTCCCGGACTTCGAGGAGCTCGTATTCGACCTATCCCGAGAACTTGCGATGGCGACGTAGGCGGCGGGCTCGACGAAGCGATGGACGAAGCGCTCTAGGCTGCCTGGGTAGTTGTCTGACGCACGGAGTTGTTTACTAATTGGACACCTTCGTTCGCCAGCGACTGGGTTACCAGCTTGCCGTAGGCCACGATCTCATCACCAACTTTAGGAATCATCGTCCTGACGAACTGATCAAAAACAGCGATGGCGTGCTGCGATGCCGCCTCCAGGTCCGCAAAGGCGGGTGAGGACCTAGCATCAGCCTGCACCAGTTCGGCCCACAGCCACGCGGCCGCCTGCTTGCTGCGAACTCCCACGCGGCCCTTGCCGACGCCTGCTCGCCTGCAGATCTCGGCCCAGTCTTCATCGGGGATATCTCGAAACGTCCTCAGCGCCGCGCGCCGCGCTTCGAAGTCGACCTTCTTCGGGTCCTCTGAAAGTTCAAGGGCGAACGCTTGAATGTCGTTCCGGAGTTTCTGCCCGCCGTCGCCCGCGCGTACGCGTTGGATGGCTGCGCTCACCCCGCTCCTCACGCTGCGCTCGTCGAGGCCCAGCACGCTGCCGAGGTCAGTTCGCGTCATGCTCACGATGAGCTCAGCCAGCATCACCGACATGGCCGCCCGTCCGGTCTTGTCCGCAACCCCAAGCGCCCTGAAGTAGTGCCGGAACCGAGATTCGTACTTGCCCCGCCAGAAGAGCGAAGGCACGTGGCGAAGCTCGAAGCCATAACCGAAGACGCCGTTAACGGCGGAATATCCAAAGTTAAGCGCGTGCCCTTGGAATACGCCGGGTTGCCCGCCGCGCCCCAAGTAATCGACGTAGCCCCACAGCACGAGTAGAAGGTCGTCCCCCATCCCGTTCAGGAACGAGCGGTAGACCTGCCTGATGCTCTCCAGGGTCCCCGGCCTCGCCGTCAGGGCGGGCGCGGTTCGATGGTCGCCCTGCGTCAGCTGCGTCCATACCCAAGCAGCCGCCATGTGGTTCCGGCCACCATCCTGGCCCGCACCGATCCCTGCATGGCCGGCAATGAACGCCCAATCCTGCGCCGGGATGGCAGCGAAGTCACTGAAGCGAGCGCGGCGGGCCGCGTAATCAACTTGCTCGTAGGCTTGCGAGATCCGCTTCGCTTCTTCATGCAGGGCCTCCACGAACTCGTCGTAGTTGGCCTGGTTGCGGATCAAGCTGGTGGCGCGCCGCACTCCGGGCCTCACGGACTCTACTCCAATCCCTATCGCCTCAAAGGCGGCATCTCGTTCATCATCGACGACCATCTCGGCCAACATCAGCGAGACCGTCTGCCTGGCGGTAATTTCCAAGACGTCGAGCTCCCGGAAGAACGGTTCGAACGTCTCGAAGTACTCCGGCGCCCAGTAGACGGCGGGTACGTGTCGAGCTTCGAAGCCGAACGCGGAACCGATGCCACCAAGGGTTAGTCGTTTGCGGGGGAACCGATGGCTCCGTGGCGCGTCGAACGCGAGGGCGTGCAGTTGCGAGAAGACCGGCGGCAACCCCAGCCGGTTCAAGTACGAGGCTCCGCCCCCGACCCGCTCCATCGCTAACCCTAGTAGGGGACGTGCTCGCTTCGCGATGCCGACGACGTCCGGCGCGTCAAGGATCGCTTTGCAGGCCGCAACCAGAACGCCCATCACGTGCGGATCCGTCGGGGCGAACGCAGTCTCCTTCTGCGAGCCGGGCTTCTGCCGCCTGCCAGCAGCTACCGCCAACTCCGCGTCACGCCTCGCGGCATCAAGGCGCGCTGCGCGCTCGCGCGCGTCGACCTCGAAGCTGCGACGGAGTTCCGCTGGTAGGCCGGGTACCAGGTCAAGGACCAGGCTCGGCGTGGCGGCGTAAAGCATCAGGGCGCTGAAACCGCGTAGAACGCGGAAGAATTCGAGGGCTGGCACTCGCTCCCCACCGATTACGGCGTAGCGCGCCCCGAGCGCTGCATCGATCCATGCTTGCGCGGCTAGGATCTCCGAATCCGGGTCGAGGCGCAGTGTGTCGACGGTCGTGATGTCGTGATCGCAGGCGCCCGTGCGGTGGCCGCGCGGGCCACCGCCACGCACGTTTAGGCAGCGGCCTGCTGCTGGGACCGTGAAGCTGGCAGAGGGCTTCACCTGCTTGTCGCGGCGCCAGCTCGCAAAGCGCCGCTCGCAGCTCGGGCACTCGGCCGCCAGCATGCGCTGGTGCTCGACGCAGGCGACCGACCACGGGAGCTTCCAAGCGGTGCGCCAGTAACCGTTTTCACCGCCAACGCACTCCGGGCAGGTGTGGGAGCCCGCCATGTAGACCCACGCGCCCATGGTGGTGCCCCGAAGGTCGAACGCGCCATCAGCGGTGAACTGCGCGGCATAAGCGACGCCGTTGAGGCCTTCGAGCAGCAGCGCGTCGAGGCCTTCGGCGGACAGGCGCAGGGCGCCCGCGACGACCTCTTTGCGGCCGGGCTCGATGAACACGCCGTAGCCGTTCGGGATCGCTTGGGCCTCCTCCACGTCGATCAGGCCGATGCGGTGGAGCAGCGTAACCACCTGGACGTTCTGGAAGCGGGCGTTGCGCTCGATGAAACTGGCGAACGCCTCCCCCGGCAACGACCGCAGGACACGCGGCAGCGGCATCCTGGTGCGCAAGCCCGCCACTACGCCGCTCACGCCCGGCCTTCGCTCTCCAGGAACTCGCGCAAGGCCGCCCCATCGTCCTCGAACGACGCCAGCTTGCTCCTGACCCGCTCCAGTAGCCGGTAGGGCCCTCGGCAAGACGCACGTCGTTGAGGCCCGTTACCGAGAGCTTCTCGGCGCCTGAGCGGATGGCGTGGTTGGCGCCTTGCCGCAGAAGCCTCATCAGCGCCCCGATGCCACCTGCCGTGCGGGCATACAGGTAGAGATGGTGCTTCTCCAGCCAGCCCGGTTCGTGGTCGACGAGCAGCAGGTGGCTCTCGATGGTGCGCAGGATCTCCAGCCACTCGGAGTCATCGCCCTCCATGACGTCGTACGGGAAGGGCGTGACGCGGTGCAGCGAGTAGCGGTTCTGCGTCTGCGAGGCGCGCGACGGGCCGCGCGTGACCGAATCGAGCAGCAGCACGCTCCGCTCGGTGTTGATGCCGGCGTACACGAAGGTCGCCGGGATCTTGTCCATCAGCTCCTTTAGCAGGTCGTTCACGCTGGCCGCTGACTTGTTGCCGGCATGCAGGTTGTGGATGTCGTCCAGGATGATCAGGCTCGTCTTGCACGCGCGCGTCGTCTCGATGAGGCGCCGCATGATCTCCGCCTCGGTGTCGCGTTTGCCCACCGGGATGCCGTAGAACTCGACCAGCGACGTGAGCATCTTCTTAGGAGTAGTCGACGACGGCACGTAGGCGTAAACGACCGGGATGAAGTCCTCCACCACGTGAGCGGACTCGACGCGCTGGAAACGCCTCTGCATGCTCAGTTCGTACTTACGCCCGAGCTGCAGGATGATGGTCGTCTTGCCGAGCGTGCCAGCCCCGTCGATGATTGCGCCCGAGCGGGCTCCTGGCGGGCTATGCAGGTTGTCGGCAGCAAGCGTGCCGACCTCCCGGTGGACGCCCTCCATCGCCCTGGAGCTGAGCGGCCCGAAGCCCATGTGGTAGCTGCGCCTGGCGTAGTCGTACTGCTGCTTCTCCCCAGCGGCCATGGCGTCAATCTCGGCTCGCGTGACGAGCGGCGGCAGGCTAGGATGACCGCGCTCCACGAACTTGCGCCACGAAACGACGTCATGGAGGCTGTCCTCAGCGAACGGCTTATCGTTAAGCAGCGCATCATGAATGGCTGCCATCCAGTCGCCGTCGAGTAGTTCAGGGGTGGCGCCCACGGGCGCGGGGGCCTTACGCATCGAAATCCTCCGGATCAACAAGCGGGCGAACAGAACGGCGGGGAGTCAGCGCCTCAGCTTCAGGTGCATGACTCGAGACGGCGCCGGTAACGGCTACCGGCACCTCGGTCGCGGCAACGTCCTCGACCGCACCGAACACCGCTTCGAAGTCGAATTTTTCATCCGGCGCATGCAGGGTCGCGGCGGGCTCCGGGACACCAGCACGAGCGCGGTCCCTGGCGGCGTTCTTGGCCTGCATCACGCGCCGCGCAGCCAGCCGATGCTCGCGCTTGGACTCCGACGCCAGAGCGTCCTGGCGGTCCAGCAGATCATCCAGTTCCTTACTGATGGCGGCCATCCGTGCGTTGCGCGTGCTGCCTAGCCGCTCCATCACGAGCGTCTTGGCGTAAGCCAACGTGTTCTCATCGAACGGCCGGCCCTTGACGCGCGGCTTATGCCGCGGCACCTCTTCCCACTCATTAGTGGCGGGGTCCAGGAAGTAGAGCACCGACAAGTCGCGCGGGTCACGCCTGAAAGGCCACTGCCCGCCGTGCTTCGGGTACGGCGATGCCACATCCCGATGCTCCGCTAGGACGTCAGCGTTGTAGCGGAGGCCGTCCACGTCAACGCCGTAATGGTTGATCTTGCGCCACACGGTCGGCAGCAGCTCGAAGTGCAGCCGGGCGTCGGGCACCACGTACGAGTAGCCTGCCCGGTTCAGGCCGTCCTGGAACATGTCGCTCGGCGAAATATCCAGGCGAGGAAGTGCAGGCAACTCCAGACCCTGATGTGGGCGCCGCTGCCAGTAGACCGCCACCCACTCAGCGAACATCTCCTCGATCTGCTCGATGAACAGCGTCGCCTCGAGCTCCGGCGCCTTGCCCCGGTCCAATACGTTCGCTCCCTTGTAAGAGGGCAGGTTCTGCACGAACTGCTCACGGATCGTCCGGAACAACCGCTCTACGTTCGCCTTATCGGTCGGCGTGTACGGCCGCGCGAACTGCACATTCACACCAAGCCGCCGGCACGCGTCGAGGAACGCTTTCGATACGAAGACCCGGCCATGATCGATCCACACCGAATCCGGGTTCACCACCGGAATGTTGGAGACGCCATAATCACGCTCCCCGTCAGGCAGCAACTCCACGATCACGTGCTCCGGTACGCCCACATAAGGCCACCGAGCGCGCTCGGGCCACCCGGCCCTCATCGCCTTCGGGCGCAACACGTCGTACAACAGCAAAGCGGCATCCACCGCCTTCTCCGAACCCGCCGTGAAACGCCACGCCACGATCGAACCCGAATAGAGATCCAGCGCGATCGTCAGCCGCACCTGCGTCCACTCGAGGGTCAACGGGTCGATAGCGAACGCGTCCAGCGGCGTCGCGTCAATAACCACCGCCTCGCCGGGCCGCACAACCTCCAGCGGACGATAAGTTGCCTTGGGCTGATTAGCCCGCTCCCGTTTGGACTTCGCAGACCCAAAGATCCCCCGGCCACGATCGAGACGGTCAAGCAACGCGTTGAACGTTTTCCGGGAAGGAACCTCTATCGCCTCACCCGGGAACAACTTCGGCAACTCGCGTACCACTAACCGACGAATGTGGTCTTTGGAGAAGCGGCTCTCGTTAGTCAACCTGTCCAACACCACCTGAGCCGCGCGTTTCAAGCGAGCGTCAACCTTCGGAAAGTCGCCCTTCAGCCCCGTCTTCCTCTTGTCGACAAGCCCCCACACGCCTTCGTTGCGGTACTTATCGATGTAGCG
>JALOAP010000152.1 GCA_023228745.1 Dehalococcoidia bacterium
GCGGCGCGCTTTGTTGCTTCGTCGATGTTCCCGCGCACGGGCCGCCACGCGGTTTCCGCCTGCGTGCGAAGGCTCGTCATCGTGCGCTCGGCTTCCGGCAGCCGCGCCTCGAGCGCCGCCACTTCACTCGAAAGCCGTTCCAGCGTGGCCGGGGCATCGCGCTCGTAGTCGCGGCGCTCGTTCACGCGAGTGAATTGCTCGACGAGGAGCTGGCGGCCCGCTTCGCATTCGGTGATGACGGCCTCGAGGGTGCTCCGCTGCTGCTCCTCCGGTCCGGTCTTCTGGTCGTCGAGTGCCTGGCGTAGTTCGAAGGCGCGGCGGAGGTGCTGCTTCGCCGTCTTGATGGCTGCCTGGAACTCCGCGAGCTCCGTCCCGTCGCCTGCCGCCTCGCTAAAGGCGAGCTCCTGCTCGGCTTCGCGCACCCCCTCGTCGAGCTGCAGCAGAAGTGTGTTTGCCTCGGTTTCCAGCTCCCGGACCGGCTTCTTTCGGCGCCGAGCCTGGCCTGTGCCGCCCGCTGGTTCGGCCCGGCTGCGGGTCCACATGCGACGGATGAACCAGAACGCCAACAGCGCCAGGCCGATGATGAGTGCCACGGGGATGAGCCAGCCCCATGCGCTTCCCCCACCGCCGCTGCCGCTCGCCGAGTTGATCCCGTTGGCGGCGGCGCTCACTGCGCCGGTGTAGTCGCCATCGCGAAGCTGCGGCTCCACCGACCGCGCGAGGATGCCGTCCTGCTCTCCCTCGGTCACGCTTTCGGCGATGGTGTCGCCCAGCCAGAGCTGATATGTCCGGTCTTCGATTGCGACCACGAGCAGCGCATCGGCTGCGCCAAGGCCGTTCTGCCGGGCGACGTCCTCCGTGTACTGCGCGATCGGGGTTGGCTGTGTGCTGTCGACGAAGAGCGAGAAGAGTTGGTAGCCGCGCTCGTCCTCCAGGTCGCTCAGCGAGCCATCACCGGGGACGGCCGCGTCGCCGGAGTCCGCAAGGTCGGTCACCGGGCCGGAGAGTTGTGGCACCTCCGGTGGCGCCTGTGCGATGGTCGCGCGCGGCCAGGCCACGGCTGCCGCGAAGGTCAGCACGACGAGGACTGCGAGGGGCACGAAGCGACGCGCGCTCATCCCCCGCATCCTGCAATTCGATGCCGCTGAAACGTAGCCACACGAATGGCATCCGCCTAACAGGCGCGTCGCAGAACGCCCGGCACGCTAGGGGCCGTCCGGGAAGTGGACGCGGGCTGCCGCCGTGTCCTCGACCGCGAGGAGCCGTGTGGCGGCGTCGTGGAGACCGCGCGAGCGTGAGTCCCAGAGCGCCCAGAGGTGTGTCACGAAGCCGAACAGGACCAGCCCGACGCAGGCGTAGAGCACCGCCGGGCGCGCGGCGAACGACTGGCTATCCTGTGGGAGTGCCGCGTCGGCGAGCAGGAAGACGGCGACAACGACGGGGAGCAGGAGCGCTGCGCGCATGGCGGCACGCGCAACGCCGGGTGGTCCGCCGGCGTCTTCGCGCACGAGGCGGATGCGGGCGACGCGCATCCCCAGCGATTGGCCACTCGCCCAGGCGAGGGTGAGGTAGGCGAACGCGGCGACGATGGCCGCCACCGGCCAGAGACCGCGCAGGAGCACCGCGCCGAAGCCGAGCACGAAGGGGCAGGCCACGATGAGTACGAACGCATCGACGAAGAGGCTCACCACGGCATCCGGGACGGATGCCAGCACCACCCGCCGCTCCGTATGTGGCAGGACGACCGCCCGCGGTTCACGTGGCGCCACCGTGCGAAGCGAGCGCCAAAGGCCTTCTGCCGCCCCGGGGAATGTCATGGTGTATTCAGCGTAGGGCCGCGCCCGCTAAAGCACTGCAAGACCACCCGGGCGCGAGTATCAAACCCGCTGCAACGGGGATCCACGAAGCGAATGGCGGCCGGGGCCACTATTGCCGGTGGTACGCACGGAAACGGCTACGCCCCTTCGGCGCTCCCTAAGCCAGAAGAGTAGCTTCGCTGCTTCCTCCGGACTGAGCGGTCCTGCGGCTGGCACTTTCCTTAGCGCCGCGGCTGCTTCCTCCAAATTCACCGAGTTTCGCTTCGAATGCAAAATCAGGGGTAGGGCCATCGGTTTCTCGACCCAGAGCGCGTACTCCTCGTCGGTGAACCCAAGAAATTCGGGTAGGGAATCGCCCCCCCTCGCCTTCATGCCACGCCGCGACGAAGTCCTCGATATCCTCGGGATCCACATGCCCCTCTAGGCAGCGGCTCAGAAAGCTCGTGTGGCACATCGGCGTCGTGTAGCCCCTCGACATTTCGCTCCCTACGCGAACAGGCGCGCCTGCCGAGCCTGTGGCCGCGCGGCACCGCGGCGAAGCGGCACTGCCTTGCGCCGTCGCCAGCGCCGCGGTGAGCGGTCGTCCGCTTCCTGGAGGTACATCTGCAGCTCTGCCGCTTCCCATGGCAGGCGCGACGCAAACTCCAAGCCGTGCCATGCGCGTGTCACCTTCGGGGATCGGAGCCGCGCTCGCGACTTCAGGCAGGTGTGCAGGTTCGCCCATATCCACGCCCACGCCAGCCGGGCCTCCGGTGCGATCTCGTCCTCGCGCTCCCAGAACTCTGGCGGGTGCGGGTCGAGGAAGCGGCCCCGTTGCCGCGGGAGCACCACGAAGTGGATCAGCTCGTGCTTCGCGATGAAGCGCAACACCTCCACCGGCGTCTCCGGGTGGTTCAACACCTGGTGGTAGTACACCGCCGGAAACGCCAGCTCGCGGTCGTGCGTGATGGCGCACGCGAGGGGGTCGTGTGTCGCGAAGAACACCGGTACTGGCGCTGCTACTTCGGGAAACCAGCGTGCGCGCACCTCTTCCACTACCCCGGCGATGGATACGCTCGTGCGTTCGAAAGCAGGCTGAAATCGGTGATGGCGCATGATATTGGCTGTTAGCTGTTAGCTATTGGCTGTTAGTGGTGTGTTCCTAGGGTGAAAATGTACTGATTAGGGGTAATATTTCTCCAATTGGGAGGCACTGCTAAGCACTACGCTCTAGGTGCTTTCTCTGAAGATTGGCTATTGTGGCTGTTATTGGTGACTCTTAGGGCTGAAATGTACTGATTGATGGTGGTGATATTGCTCCAACTAGGAGCCACTGCTAAGCACTAAGTCCTAAGCGCTGTTCACTTGAAATGCGGCAGCACTTCTTCCGCGAAGAGCTTTGCGGGTTCGCGCGTGTCGCGGCCGAAGAACTCCATGACGAACATCGTGCAGCCGAGGTCGATGTGCTTCTCGATCTGCTCGCGCACGCGTGCCGGGCTACCGGAGATCGCCATAGGCCCGCTCGGGTCGCCCATGTGCCCGCCGAAGATCTTCTTCGCCGTCTCGATCATCGGGCCGGCGGCGGCGTCGTCCGGGGCGATGGTCACGAGGCACTGCTGGCTCACCACGATCTCTTCAAACGGCCGGCCCACGCTCGCACAATGCTGCTTCAGCACTTCGGTCTTCCGCTCGAGTGCGTGGTGATGCACCGCCATGTTGTTCCAGATGTCCGCTTCCTTTGCAGCGAGCTTCAGCGTCACCTGCTCGCCGGCGCCGCCGATGAGGATGGGGGTCCTGCGCACCGGCTTCGGCTCGCAGACAACGTTCTGCGCCTGCACGAACTTCCCTTCGTACGTCACCTCCGGCTCGGTCCACATCCGCTTCAGCAGTTCGACGGTCTCGCGGAGCTGGCCGAGCCGTTGGCTGGTGGAGAGGAAGGGCACGCCGAAGTCGGTGAACTCCCGTGGCATCCAGCCCGCGCCGAGCCCGGCGATGATGCGGCCGCCGGCGATGTTGTCGACCGTTGCGATGACCTTCCCGAGTTGCGCGGCGTTGCGCATGCCCGCGGGCGTGACGAGCGTCCCCAGCTCCGCGCGCTCGGTAACCGCGGACAGGGCTGCCAGGAGCGACCACGCCTCGAGGATGGGGATCTGCGGCGACTGTGGCCCATAGAGATGGTCGCAAACCCAGAGCGAGTCGTAGCCCATGGCTTCGAACTCACGCGCCGCCGTGCGGCTCTCATCGAACGTGCGCTTGATCTGCGGGACAGTGACGCCGAAATGGACTGCGGGCATCGCGGAACCTCCGGTGGTGTGCCGCGACAGCCTACCGCAGGAGGCCGCAGCGCGGCGAGCGCGCTATCCCGCCGTCCAGGTCGTGCCTTCGGGGCTGTCGTGCAGTTCGATGCCGAGTTCGGCGAGGCCGTCGCGCACGCGGTCGGCGAGTGCCCACTGCTTTGCGCCGCGGAGCTCCGAACGGAGGGAGACGAGCAGGTCGATGAACGGCGCAGCCTCCTGCGTGCGCTCCGGCGGAGCGGCAAGCGTCAGCCCGAGCACGCCGGCGAGTTCGCGCAGTAACGCCTGCTCGGCCGTGATCGGCTGGCCGGAGTCGCGCTTGCGATTGATCTCTCGCGCGAGGTCGAAGAGCACGGCCAGCGCCTGGGCCGTGCCCAGGTCGTCGTCCATCGCGGTGGTGAAGCGATCGCGGTAGGCATCGAGCGCCGGCGCCGGCTGGTCCGTGATCGTCTCTGCCGCAGGTGTCGCCGCAGGGGTGCCGGTGGTGGTCGCAAAGGCTGCTGCCCGGAGCCGTTCGGCGCCGGCCTTCGCTGCGTCCATCGCCTCTTCTGTGAAGGTGAGCGGGCTCCGGTAGTGGCTCGAAAGGACGAACACGCGCGTGGCGTCGCTGCCCCACCGTTCGAGCACTTCCTCGAGGCTGATGATGTTGCCGACGGATTTCGACATCTTCTCCGAGCCGAGCCGGAGCAGCGCGTTGTGCATCCAGATGCGCGCGAACTCCTGCCCGGTGAACGCCTCGCTCTGGGCGATCTCGTTCTCGTGGTGCGGGAAGATGAGGTCCGCGCCGCCGCCATGGATGTCGATCGTCGGCCCGAGGTACTCCATCGCCATCGCCGAGCATTCGATGTGCCAACCGGGACGGCCGGGGCCCCACGGGCTATCCCACGACGGTTCGCCGGGCTTGGCCCCCTTCCAGAGCGCGAAGTCGAGCGGGTCTTCCTTCAACTCCGTCGGATCGATGCGGGCGCCGCTCAGCAGATCGTCGATCTTCCGGTGAGACAGCTTCCCGTAGCCCTCTTTGCGGCGCACGCGGTAATAGACGTCGCCACCAGATGCGTAGGCAAAGCCCTTTTCTTCGAGCCCCTGGATGACCTCGATGATCTTCGCGATCTCGCCTGTTGCGCGCGGGTAGGCCGCTGCGGGGAGCACGTTCAGCTCGCGGAGGCTGCGCAGGTATTCGTCGCTGTACTGCTTCGCAAGCGCTTCGACCGTGGTGCCGAGCGACTGCGCGCGGTCGATCAGCTTGTCGTCGATGTCGGTGAAGTTGGTGATGTGCCGGACCGAATAGCCGCGGTATTCGAGGTAGCGGCGCAGCGCGTCGAAGATGATCGCCGGCACGGCGTGGCCGATGTGGCTGGCTGCATAGGGTGTGATGCCGCAGACATACAGCTTCACCTCATACGGTGGCTCGGGGAGTGGAATGGTGCTGTTCGAAAGGGTGTCGTGCAGTCGTACCAATGGAGAGTCCTCTTGGCTGGTGCTCAAGGCTGGGGAGGGCCGGGAGAAGGCCCGGCACGAGGACGCGGTTAGCGCCCGCGCGGGCGCGTGGTACAGACGCAGGTGCGGCGCATGGCAGAGCGGCTCACGAAAAACAGTCTAACGCAGGTCCCGCATTAGGGGCTCGCTGGCGGCCGACCCGCCCTGGATGCTGACCATGAACTCCAGCCGGTCGTTCTCGGCGAGCGTGGCGTCCATCGTCGACTGCGCGTCGTTGACCAGGACCATGACGACGTCGGCGTCGGTTTGGGTGAACCCCTCGGCGGCGAAGACATCGAACGGCGTGATGCCCTCGTGCCACTCGACCTCGGTCATCGGCTGCTTCGACTTCGTGCGCTTCACGAGGGTGGCGAACCACTTCACTTGAATCGACATGCGGCGCATTGTGGGCGCAGTGGCGGGCAGTGTCGATCCTGGTGGCTCAGGCCGGTGTCAGCCCTGTCCCATCTCCCGGCGGGCGAGCGCTTCCGCCGCCGCGCGGTCGCCGGGGGCGAGGTCACCGTCGAGCACGCCTGCGCTGAGGCGGTCTTTGATGCGCCGGATCCAGGGGCCCGGCTCGCGGTCGAACATGGCGATGAGGTCGTCCCCGGTGAGCGGGCTTTCGGCGCGCAGCCGCTCCGCCTCTTCGCGCTCGACCGCCTCGCAGGCTGCTTCGAGCCGGTCGTGGTACTCGGTGTCGTCGTAGGTGTGGCTGGCGTTGTCCGCGCGCTTGAGCGCCACGAGGTCGCGCCAGTGGCCCTCGCATTTGCGCATGAAGCGCATCACCGAGCGGCGGTCGCCCGGTTCCGGGCGGTCCATGTGGCGGCGGATGAGCATCCGGATGACGGCGGCGTCACGGCGGGACATGCGCAGCCGGTCGAGCATCGGCCCGGCCATGTCGGCGCCGACCGTTTCGTGCCGGTAGAAGCCCCACTCGCCGTTTGGTTTGATGTGGCGCACGAGGGGCTTGCCGAGGTCGTGAAGGAGTGCCGTCCAGCGGCGGATGCGTCGCGTGTCACCCTCGCCTGCGTCGATGGCCTGCACGGTCGCCACGCTGTGGCCCCAGACGTCGAACTGGTGGAAGCGGTTCTGTTCGCAGCCCACCATGGGTGCCAGCTCGGGGAGGATGACGGGGAGCGCTCCAATTTTCCGCACGAGTTCGAGCCCGCGCGCGGGACAGCGCCCCTGCAGCAGCCGGTCGAGCTCGTGTGTGATGCGCTCCTGCGAGAGCGTGTCCAGCAGCTCCACGGTCTCCGCCATTCCGTCCAGCGTCGCGGGCTCGACTTCGAAGTCGAGCTGGCTGGCGAACCGGAGCCCGCGCAGGATGCGGAGCGGGTCCTCTCGGTAGCGCAGGGCGGGCTCGCCGACCGCGCGAATGATGCCGCGCTCGAGGTCTTCGCGGCCGCCGAAGAGGTCGAGCTGCTCGCCCGTGGCGGCGTTTTCGGCCAATGCGTTCACGGTGAAGTCGCGGCGCGCGAGGTCCTCTTCGATGCT
>JALOAP010000153.1 GCA_023228745.1 Dehalococcoidia bacterium
AGGCGCAGCAGCTCTGCATAGAACTGCGGCTCGATCGAACCCACGGACACGTACTTGCCGTCCGCCGTCTCGTAGGTGTTGTAGAAGTGGGCGCCCGTATCGAGCAGGTTCTCGCCGCGCTCGTCGCTGAACGCCCCGGCCGCGCGCATGCCATGGAACATCGTCATGAGGATCGAGGCGCCGTCTACCATCGCCGCGTCCACAACCTGTCCCTTGCCCGATGTCTGCCGCTCGAGGAGCGCCGCAAGGATGCCGAACGCGAGCAGCAGGCCGCCGCCCCCGAAGTCGCCCACCAGGTTCAGCGGTGGTACTGGTGCTTCGCCCGCGCGGCCGATGTGGTGCAGCGCGCCGGTCAGCGCGATGTAGTTGATGTCGTGGCCGGCTGCCTGGGCGATCGGCCCCTCCTGGCCCCAGCCCGTCATGCGCCCGTAGACCAGCCGCGGGTTGCGGCCAAGGACGACGTCCGGGCCCAGGCCCAGTCGCTCCATCACGCCCGGCCGGAAACCCTCGATGAGCGCGTCCGACTGCTCTGCCAGCCGCAGCACGAGCTCCACCGCCTCTGGCTGCTTCAGGTCGACCGCGATGTTCTTCCGCCCGCGCGTCAGCAGATCTGCCGGTGGCCGCGATGGCCGCTCCGAGGGCACGTTCGCCGCACGGTCGATGCGAATCACTTCCGCCCCAAGGTCCGCCAGGACCATGGCGCAGAACGGCCCGGGCCCAATGCCCGCAACTTCCAGGATCTTGATGCCAGAAAGAGGACCCATCATCTCCTCCACTTCGTCCACTTGGGTCTTTGGTCCGAACGCATGGCAGCGCGCCCGGTCGCGTGAGTCTACCGGTTGCCCGGTTTATGCCCGAAGCATCGGTGCCTCAAATCGAGGGGTCAAGCAGCAGCGGATCCAGATCGCTCCGCGGAAGAAGCGCGCAAGCGCGAGCTTGACCGAAAGTGTCGACTCCCCACAATGTCAACCGATGCAACTTCCAGAGTTGACATTCCCCTCCACGCCACGCGCGATCCTCGACGCACTGGACCGCGACGGTGCGTTTGTGTCCGGTGAAACGCTGGCTGCAGATCTCGGCTTGAGCCGTGCCGCCGTCTCCAAAGCCGTCGCGCGCCTCCGCGATCTCGGCTACGTCATCGAATCGAGCACCCGGGTAGGCCACCGGCTCGTTGCGCGGCCGGATCGGCTGATCGCGCCGGAAGTGCTTCACGGGCTCGCCACAGGTCACTTCGGCCACCACGTCGCCCATTTCGAGAGCGTCCCATCGACGCAACCCGTTGCGCGCCAACTCGCCGAGGCCGGTGCCCCACACGGGACGCTCGTGGTGGCCGAACAACAGCTTGCCGCTCGCGGACGGCTTGGCCGCTCCTACAGCTCTCCGCGTGGTGGCATCTGGGCAACTGTCATCGTTCATGGCCCCCTGCCCGCCGGCCGCGCTCCCCTCGTCGGGCTCGCGGCCGGGGTCGCCGCCGCCCGCGCGATTATGGAAACGACTGCTCTGCCGGCGGTCCTCAAATGGCCGAACGATGTCTTCGTCAATGACCGCAAAGTTGTTGGCATCCTCACCGAGCTCGCTTCCGAGGAGCAGGCCGTCCACTACCTCCTCGTCGGGTCGGGCATCAACGCGAACTTCGGGCGAGAGCAGCTTCCCGCCGAGGTGCAGGACACTGCCAGCACCCTTCGCCACGAACTCGGCGTCGAAGTGCCCCGTGTGCGCCTCCTGCAAGCGTATCTGCGTGAGTTCGAGGCATTGTTCGAACAACTCCGCCTCGACCCCGCACCCGTTGTCGATGCCTGGCGCGCCCTTCCCAACACCATTGGACGGCGCATCCGGGCGCAGCTTTGGGAGGGCGACCTCCAGGGTATCGCTGCTGCCCTCCTCGACGACGGGGCACTCCTCGTCCGCACCGATTCCGGTGACGAAGTCCGCATCACCACAGGGGACGTCATCCACGTCCCCATAGCTTCGAAGGAGACCGCGTGAACGCCACCCCTGCCATCCCTGCGCTGCAGCGAGCGAACCAGCTCGCCCTCGTCGCCGCCTTTGCCGCCCTTATCGTCGCCCTCGGCGCCATCTCCATTCCCGTCCCCGGGAGTGCTGTTCCTGTTACCGGCCAGACGCTGGGCGTCCTGCTCGCCGCGAACGTCCTCGGTGCACGGAGAGGGGCACTCGCGGTGGCCCTCGTCCTCCTGCTCGGTTTCCTCGGGATGCCCGTGTTCGCGGGAGGGCAAGGTGGTGCGGCCGTCTTCGTCTCGGCGACTGGCGGCTACCTGTTCGGCATGTTGCTTGCCGCCGCCGCTGTCGGAGCGCTCACCGAGCGCCTCGGGACCAGCGCCGTGGCACTCGCCACCCGGGTGGCGGTCAGCGGCAGCGTCGGCGTCTTCGCGGTCTACCTCGTGGGCGTCCCGTGGCTGGCCTTTGTCACCGAGCGTCCGCTCTGGGAGTCGCTGAACACGGGCATGGTCCCCTTCCTGCCCGGGGACCTCTTCAAGGCCGTCGTCGCGGCAGCAGGTGGCCATGCCGCCATCCAGCCGCTCGCGCGCGCAAACCCGGCGTTCGCACGCTCTCGCTGATGCTCCCGCCCCAGGACGCAAGCGGCATCCACTTCCGAAACGTCTCGTTCGCCTACGCGAATGGCGAGCCTGTCCTCCGCAGCGTCGACCTGGAGGTTCGCCCGGCCGAAGTGGTCGCACTCCTCGGCACGAATGGCAGCGGCAAGTCGACGATTTGCCGCCTCGCCTGCGGGCTCCTCGCGCCTTCGGAAGGGCGGGTATCGATCGATGGCGCACCGATGGCGGGCGTCCACTGGTCCACCATCCAGCACGTGCCGCAGCACCCGGACGAAGCGATTGCCTGGCCTCTGGTGTTCGATGACGTCGCCTTCGCCCCGCGAAACCGGGGCCTGCCCGAAAGGGAGGTTCGGGCAGCCGTCCAGGAGGCGCTCGAGAGCGTCGGACTCCGCGGCTTCGAAGATCGCGAGGTCGGCACCCTCTCCACGGGCGAACGCCAGCGCCTGGTGCTGGCAGGAGCGCTTTCGGCGCGGCCCCGCTACCTCGTGCTCGACGAACCGTCGGCGCACCTCGATCCCATCGCAGGTTGGCGAATCCTGCGTTCGGTCGCGTCGCTGGCGGCGTCCCGCGGGATTGGTGTGCTGCTCGTCACGCACCGCGCCGATGCGCTCGCACTCTGCCATCGGGCTGCCGTGCTCGCCGATGGCTGCATCGTGCGCGAAGGGCGTGCCCGGGAGATCGCCGCTGACCCAGCATGGCTGCGCGCCCGCGGCATTGATCCTCCGCCGGCGGTCCAGCTCGGTGAGGCGTTGCGTCGCCACAAGGTCCCCCTCCCGGCCCTGCCCCTCCACCTGGAGGAACTCGTCGCGTGCCTCACCCGCCCGTAGAACTGGTCGGCGCCAGCCTCGCGGCGCCGGGTGGGCGAACCATCGCCGGGCCTATCTCGCTCGCGGCGAAGGGAGGCGAGCTCCTCCTGGTCATCGGTGCATCCGGCGCCGGCAAGACGTCTCTCCTCGAGCTCATCGCGGGCCTCAAACGGCCGGCAGCGGGCAGCGTGCGTCTGTTCGGCGAGCAAATGACGGATCCCGCCCGCCTGCCGCTCGCCGCCCGCCGCCGCGTCGCCTACCTTTTCCAGTCGCCGGAGCGCATGTTCTTTCGGCCAACGCTCCGTGATGAATTTGAAGCTGCCCTCCAGGAGCGCGCCCTGGGCCCGGTGGAGCAAGAGCGTCGCATGGTCGCTGCGCTCAGCGCCGTTGGACTCGCCGCAAGCGTGCTGCAGGCTCCACACGCCTCGCTCAGTGGTGGCCAGCAGCGGCTCGCGGCCATCGCCCTTGCCGTCGCGCTCGGGCCGGATCTGCTCGTGCTCGACGAGCCGACGTCCGGTCTCGACCGCGCTCATGCAGCGCTGGTTCTCGCGCTGCTCGAACAGGTCCGTGCAGGAGGCACAGCCCTGGTCGTTGCGACCCACGACCTCGATCGCTTTGTGCCCGCCGCCGACCGCGTGGTCTGCCTGGCCGATGGCCTCGTCGTAGCCGACGCGCCGCCGTCGGTCGCCCTGGCCGACCCCCTTCGGCTCGTCGAAGCGCGGGTTCCGTTGCCGTTTGCTGCGCGCGCCGCACACAGCCTGGGGCTCGATACTCCCCCGCTGGCCATCGACGACCTTGCCGCCACGATCGCAGCCGAGGACTTTGTGCCCGCGCCGCGCATACCCTTACGGCCCGCACCGTTCCCCAATTCCGAGCCCTCCGGCGTACGGAAGGCCCGCCTCCCCGGCCTGCCGCTGGTACCTGCTGTGCTGTCCTCCCTCCTGCTGGGTATCGCTTTCTTGCTACCTGCATGGCTCCCGCTCCTTGCTGTCTACCTCGCGCTGCTGGCGGGCCTAGGCGTCCTCTGGGGCCTCACCCCGGGTACGCTGCTCCGCCGCATGACCCCCGTCTTCGCCCTCGGAGGCATGGCCGCTGGCCTCCACCTCCTCGCGCCCGGGGGTGACTGGTCGAGGCCCCTCGCTGCACCGCCTCCCGCCGCATGGATCGCTGCGGCCCGTGCACTCGTCCGGGTTGTTGGGCCGGTCCTCGCGGCTACGGTCCTCTGCGCGTCCATGCACCCTGCGGTGCTCCTCCGGGACTTCGGGGTGCTTCTCCGCGCGTTGCCGGTCGCCCGCCGGCTCGCGACGGATCTGCCGCTGGCGATGGCGCTCGTCGTGCGCCTGGCGCCACAGCTGCGGTCCACTGTCGGCCTATTCGACCAAGCGCGGCTCGCGCATGGGCAGGTCCCACCACGTGGGCTGGCTCCCCGGGTTCGCGCGCTGATCGCCACGACCGTGCCGTTGCTCCTTGTCACGGTCCAACGCTCCGCCGCCCTCGGCGCCACGCTCTACCTCAGAGGGTTCGCTGATGCGCGCCCGGTGCAGGGAGCACCGCAATGGGGGACGTTCGGCTGGTTCTGCTGCACGCTCGCCCTCGCCGCCCTGGCCGCAGCGGTCGCGTCCGCCGGGTAGGTCACTACAGCGACAATGTCACGGCGAAAATTCGCTTGCGTATCGAAATTGTTATGAGCAACCGGGGAGCTACAGTGGTAGAGTCAAAGGGCTGCCAGTCGACCAGTAGCGGCCGGCAGCCCCTCCCCCTTCGGCGGGGTCAGAAGCGCCTCTGGCCCCGCCTTCCTCTTTCCTACGACCGCCACCTTCCCCCGGATCTTTAGATCCCCTCGGCCGAGCCGATTCGCAGCGGATCTTCACGTCCCTAGGTGGTAGGTACTGCGGTTCGAATTAATGCCGGTTTCGGTTGGATTTCATAGGCGTTGCATTGACCCAGTGGCCCGGGATTCGGAATATGGATGCTTCTCAATTCTTTCTGACGCGTGCTTTATCGCGGGGCGGGGCGCCAGGCGTCGCTCCACATAGCCATTTCCGGAGGGGCCGAATATGACAGCCAGGATCCTCACGAGGCGCCACGCGAACGCCTTCACCAACTCCCGGGCGGTGACCTGTTGGTAGCCATGGATGAACGCCTCGAAGAGGCGTATCAGGACATAATCCGCCGCAACGCCGGGGAGATTGAGTTCCACCAGGCAGTTCGCGAAGTGCTCGAATCGCTCGGGCCAGTGTTGGCCAAACGCCCCGAGCTGGCCGAGCGCAAGATCATCGAACGCATTTGCGAGCCTGAGCGGCAGGTCATCTTCCGCGTCGTCTGGCAAGACGATACGGGCGAGGTCCAGGTCAATCGTGGCTTCCGCGTCCAGTTCAACAGCGCCCTCGGCCCCTACAAGGGCGGGCTTCGCTTCCACCCGTCCGTCTACCTCGGGATCATCAAATTCCTTGGATTCGAACAAATCTTCAAGAACGCCCTGACCGGCCTCCCCATTGGCGGTGCGAAGGGTGGTTCCGACTTCGACCCCAAGGGCCGTTCCGATGACGAGATCATGCGGTTCTGCCAGAGCTTCATGCTCGAGCTCTACCGGCACCTCGGCGAATACCGCGACGTGCCCGCCGGCGATATCGGCGTGGGCACGCGTGAAATCGGCTGGCTCTTCGGTCAGTACAAGCGCATCACGAACCAGTACGAATCTGGTGTCCTCACCGGCAAGGGCCTCGGCTGGGGCGGTTCCCTCGTCCGAAAAGAGGCCACCGGCTACGGCGCCGTCTACTTCGTGAACGAGATGCTCAAGGTCCGGGGTGACTCATTCGAGGGCAAGACCTGTGTCGTCTCCGGCTCCGGCAACGTCGCGATCTACACCATCGAAAAGGCCTGCCAGCTCGGCGCGAGAGTCGTCGCTTGCTCTGACTCTGATGGCTACGTGTACGACGAAGCCGGCATCGACCTCGACCTGCTCAAGCAGATCAAGGAGGTCGAAAGGCGGCGAATCAGCGCGTACGCGGAACGCCGCGGCAGTACCGCTCGCTTCGTGCCCGGCGGCAATGTCTGGGAGATCCCCTGCGACATTGCCATGCCATCCGCAACCCAGAACGAGCTGAACGGCCGCGACGCGGCCAAGCTTGTGAAGAACGGCTGCATCGCGGTCGGCGAAGGGGCGAACATGCCCACCACGCCCGATGGCGTCCGCATCTTCCTCGATGCCGGCGTCTCTTTCGGTGTGGGGAAGGCGGCCAATGCGGGCGGTGTCGCCACCTCCGCCCTCGAGATGCAGCAGAACGCCAGCCGCGATTCGTGGACCTTCGAGTACACCGAGGAGCGTCTCGCACAGATCATGCGGGACATCCATCGAACCTGCTACGAAACCGCAAAGGAGTACGGCGCGCCGGGGAACTATGTCCTCGGTGCGAACATCGCCGGGTTCATTCGCGTCGCCGAGGCGATGGAGGCATTCGGGCTCATCTAGCACTTGCCCGGCTGTTAGCACTCTTGACAGCGGAGTGCTAACAGCCGCACGATGACTGACAGTAGTCCTCTGAGCGACGCCGAGGTAACAATGCCCACCTACGAATACCAGTGCCAGGCGTGCGACGCCGTCTATGACTTGCAGCAGAGCTTCTCTGCTGAGCCCACTCACACCTGTGAAGAGTGTGGAAAGGGGATCGCG
>JALOAP010000154.1 GCA_023228745.1 Dehalococcoidia bacterium
CGCAGAGTGCAGTTGGTCAGGTGCGGACATTCGCCGGGGCCATCGCCCGTGTTGGTCACCACCACTTCCAGCGGTTCCACCAGCTGCCCCGCCGCGGGCGATCCTGCCCCGGCAACAATCGCAAGCAGCACGAGCACCATCAGACGGAAGACCCGGGTCCGAGTCATGCTCGAAACCCTACCGTTCGCCGCCACGCTACCGCAACCGCTCATCCCGTAGCGCTAGAGCGCCTGGAACACCCGCTTCCCCTCCAGCCGGACGATCCGCCCGAAGCCGGGGTGTTGCCAGTGGCCCGCGATCCACGTCCTGCCGTCCGCTGCCGCTTCGTCGAACAGCCGATCGCGGCTCTCCGCGGAGAGCACCGGGTCCACGTCGAACGCGGGCGACCAGTCCGGGTGCTCCAGTTGCACTGGGTGATGGCTCGCATCCCCAACGATGACCGCGCGCTCTCCCTGCGACGCGATACCGATCGCGACGTGCCCCGGGGTATGGCCCGGCGTCGGGATGAACGTCAGGTGCTCGTCGAGCGCACTTTCGGCCGAGACGAGCTTCGCGTGGCCCTCGATCGGTGCCACACATTCGCGCAGGTGGTCGTTCCCGGGCGCCTCCAGGAACTCTGGCTGCATCCAGTACTCCCACTCATTCTGCTGAATGATCCACGTCGCCTTCGGGAAGAACACCTGTGTCTTGCCGCCTTCGTCCTCAACAGTGTTCCAGCCCACGTGGTCGATGTGAAGGTGGGTGTTCACGATGAGGTCGATTTCCCCCGGGTCGACGTTCGCTGCCTTCAGCGCGTCCGGGAGTTGCCCCTTCGGGAATCCCGGCCGCGATCGTGGCCCGAGACCCGTGTCCACAAGGAGGGTCTTTCCCGCAGACCGCAACAGGTAGCAGGTGATGCTCATCGGATAGAGGCCGCGCGCGTCGGCCTGGTCCCCGTACTGCTTCACAAATTCGTCCGCGTGAGCCGGCATGAAGTGGCGAGGATTCATGAGCAGGTTCGTGTCGAGCAGTGCCGTGACCTCGACGTTCCCGATGGTGATGCGGTGCATGTGGCCCCTCCTGCGGCGGATTCTAGCCGCGAACGGGCGAGGCGCCAGTCACACCAGCGGCCACGGGTAGGGCCGGTGCGGCCCCGGCTTCGGAAACACCCCATCCCGCACGATCGCATCCATGCGCCGCAGGAGCGCCGCCCACTCGGCCGCATCGAGCAGCTTCCGCAACTCCGCTACGTCCTCGTCGTCGCCGTCGCCGTCGGTAAGCGCTTTCCGGGCCGCCCTCACTTCGTCGAGCCACTCGCCCGGCACAGGCTCCTCCGCCCAGTCCCACATCACCGTCCGCAGCTTGTACTGTTCGTGGAAACAGAGCCCATGGTCGATGCCCCAGATGCGGCCCTCGCCGTCGAGCAGACAGTGGCCGCCCTTCCGGTCAGCATTATTAGCGACATAATCGAACAGCAGCATCCGCTTGAGCTGGGGCACCAGTCCTGGGACGGCACGCTGTTCGAAGTAGTGCGACGCATGGTCGTGCTCCACGAAGACCTGCAGCGAACCCACACCCTCCGGCCCCTCGCGCACCACCGTCGGCGGCACAAATGGCCACCCCAGCAGCTTCGCCAACCGGTAGGCCGCGACCTCACGCTTGTAGAGCGTCCCGCCCGGGAAGTCCCAGAGGGGCATCTCGCCGCGGCGTGGCTTGTAGATCGCCGCGAACGGCTGCCCCTGCGGCGAGCAAAGCTGTGCGAGGTAGACATAGTTCGACGACCACACCTGCCGGTAGTCGAGGAATTCCGACTCCAGGAGAAGTCGCTCCGCGGCCGCGAAGTCGAGCCCGTTGTCGCTCACGGGGCGAGCTTAGCAGGTACGCGGCCTGCCCTCAGACGCTAATCGTCCCCCGGAGCACAGTGACCGCTGTCCCCGCAATGCGCACCGCCTGCGGTTCTTCTCCGTCCCCGTCGACTTCAACCTCAACAAACCCCGGCCGCCCCATGATGTGTCCCTGCTCAACGCGATACCGGGGCTCCCGCACGAGTCCGTACTTCCAGAGGTACGCCGCCATCCCGCCCGTCGCGCTGCCGGTCACCGGGTCTTCCGGGATCCCGGCACTCGCCGCGAAGTGGCGTGCATGGGCGCGATTCCCCGCGTCGAACGCCTCCAGTGCGAAGACATGCGCGCTGAAGTAATGGCCCACCTGCTCCAGGTCGCTCAGGTGCTGGTAGTTCGGCCGCAGCCGCCGCAACACATCCAGCGACTTCACGGGCACCATCGCCTGTGGTGTCCCCGTGCTCACCACCTGGGGCGGGACGCTCTCCAGCATGTCTTGTGCCGCGATTCCCAGCGCCTCCGCGAACAGATTCCGGTCCAACCGCCGTCCGAACTCCGGCTTCGCCTGCGTCATCACCACGCGTACGTTCCGGTTGGCGTCGAGCCCAATGGTCACTGGCAGGATGCCGATGTTCAGCTCCTGGACCACCCGCTTCTCGCCGCCGGAAAGGTCGATCCGCCCTTCCTCCACGAGCGTGTGCATGGTCGCGATGGTCGGGTGCCCCGCCAGTGGAATTTCGCGCAGGGGCGTGAAAAAGCGCACGCGGAAGGTCGCCCGCTGCGAGGGCAACACAAACGCCGTCTCGCTCAGGTTCAACTCCCGCGCGATGTTCTGCATCTGCTCGTCGGTCAGCCCCTCCGCATGGGTGACCACCCCACACGGGTTGCCGGCGTACCGCCGCGTCGTAAAGGCGTCGACAATCTTGACCTGGTATTCGGGCATGGCGCGGAGGATAGCACTCCTCTGGTACGTCACGGGAGATCCACTTCCGGCTCGCCAACAAGCATTTCGGCCCACGCCAGCGCCCCACACAGGAAGCAGTTGTGGCCAACCCGTCACGCCACCGGGCGACGTTACCGCTGTGGGAAGGGAGCCCGCTCCGGCTTACTCGTCGCGCAGTTTGAGCACCGCCATGAACGCTTCCTGCGGGATCTCCACCGACCCTACGCGCTTCATGCGCTTCTTGCCCTCGGCCTGCTTTTCGAGCAGCTTCCGCTTGCGGCTGACGTCGCCGCCGTAGCACTTGGCCAGCACGTTCTTTCGCATCGCCCGGATCGTTTCCCTGGCGATGATCCGGCCGCCGACCGCCGCCTGCACAGGCACATCGAACATCTGCCGCGGGATCAGGTCCTTCAGCTTTGCCACCAGCAGCCGTCCCTCGCGTTGCGCATTGCTCGTGTGCGTGATCAGCGACAGCGCGTCCACCGCCACCCCGTTGACGAGGACGTCCACCTTCACCAGGTGCGCCTCCTGGTATCCGGTGACCTGGTAATCGAGGCTCGCGTAGCCGCTGGTGGAGCCTTTGAGCTGGTCGTAGAAGTCGACCAGGATTTCCCCCAACGGCACGTCGTACTCGAGCAGCACCCGCGCTTCTCCCTGCGCCACGTCGCTCTCCGGTTCCAGGTACTCCATGCGCAGGAACTGGCCGCGACGCGAGGTCACCAGCTCCATCACCTGCCCGATGTACCGGCTCGGCGTAATCACATCGATCTTCGCCCATGGTTCTTCGATCGACTCGATCCGCGACGGGTCCGGCAGGTTCGCCGGGTTGTCCACGACGATCTCCTCGCCGCGGGTCGTGCGGACGTGGTACTCCACGCTGGGTGCGGTGGTAAGCAGTTCGAGCCCGTATTCACGCTCGAGCCGCTCCTGCACGATTTCCAGGTGCAGCAGGCCGAGGAAGCCGCAGCGGAACCCGAAGCCGAGCGCCGCCGACGACTCCGGCTCGTACACGAGCGCGGCGTCATTCAGTGCAAGCCGCGAGAGTGCCTCGCGAAGGTCCTGGTACTGGTCCGAATCAGTTGGGTAGATGCCGGCGAAGACCATCGGCTTCACCTGCCGGTACCCAGGCAGTGGCTCGGGCGCCGGTTCCCCGGCGAGCGTGATCGTGTCGCCCACGCGGCAATCCGCAACGTCCTTCAGTCCCGTCGCTACGTAGCCAACTTCGCCCGTCGCGAGCCCTTCGAGGGGCCGCATCTGCGGGCTGAAGATGCCATACTCCAGCGCTTCGAAGTCGACATTCGTCGCCATCAGCTTGAGCAGCTTGCGCCCCCTGAGCTCACCGTCGAACACCCGCACATGGGCGAGCACGCCCTTGTAGGCGTCGTACTTCGAGTCGAAAATCAACGCCTTCGCGGGTGCGTTTGGCATGCCCTTTGGCGGCGGGATGCGCTCCGCGATCGCCTCCAGGATCTCGCTGATCCCCACGCCCTCTTTCGCGCTCGCCATGATCATCTCATCTCGCGAAAAGCCAATCACCCGCTCAAGCTCCACCGCCACACGGTCCGCGTCGGCGTGCGGCAGGTCGATCTTGTTCAGCACCGGGATAAGCGTGAGGTCCTGGTTCAGTGCCAGATAGACGTTTGCCAGCGTCTGCGCCTCGATCCCCTGCGAAGCGTCCACCACGATCAGCGCCCCTTCGCACGCCGCCAGCGAACGTGAGACCTCGTACGTGAAGTCCACGTGCCCCGGCGTGTCGATGAGGTTGTACTGGTACTCGGTCCCGTCCTCCGCGCGATACGTCATGCGCGCCGCGGACGCCTTGATCGTGATCCCCTTCTCGCGCTCCAGGTCCATGGAGTCGAGCAGCTGATCCGCCATCTCGCGCTTCGTGATCGTCCCCGTGCGTTCGAGCAGCCGGTCGGCGAGTGTCGACTTGCCATGGTCGATATGCGCGATGATGCAGAAGTTGCGAATGCGGGCCTGGTCCACAGCTTCAGTGTAGGGCGCGCCCGCGTTATGCGTCGCACCTCCCGCGCGGACTGTTGGCGCTGCTGATACGATCGCCCGCCGGGGGTACCGCTGTGTCCGACACCACCATCATCCTTATCGGCCTCTTCTCCGTGATTGTGCTCGTGGCGATCAACGCCATCTTCGTGATGGCCGAGTTCGCCTTCGTCGGCGTCCGCCGCACACGCGTCGAGCAGCTTGCCCGCGAGGGCAACGCCCGCGCTCGCCTCCTCCAGACCTCCCTGGGCAAGCTCGACAACTCGATTGCGGCTACCCAGCTCGGCATCACCATGGCCGGCCTGGCACTCGGCTGGGTTGGTGAACCGGCCCTCTCGGGCGTTATCGGGCCGCCGGTGGAGGCGCTGTTCGGCTGGGCCGGCGAGGCCACCGCCCGCACGATCTCGGTCGTCCTCGCCTTCGCCATCGTCACGACCGTCCTCATCATCTTCGGAGAGCTTGCGCCCAAGGCGTTTACCCTGGCCCGCACCGAGGCCGTCGCGCTCTGGGTTGTGGTCCCCGTTGAGATCTTCCGGCGTGTCTTCCGGCCCTTCGTCTGGGCACTCAACGCGGCCGGCCGTGCGGTCGTCCGCCCACTCGGCGTCCAGCCCTCCGGCGAGGGTAGCGAGAGCCTCGAGCCCGAGGAGCTTGAGCTGGTCCTCTCCGCCAGCGAGCGCGCCGGTTTCCTCTCGCAATCCGAGCTGCTGCTCGCGCGGCGGGCACTCGAATTTAGCGCCATCCAGGCCGACCAGATCATGATTCCCCGCACGGAACTCGTCGCCATCGATGCGGACGACTCGCTCGACCAGGTGCTTGGCATCGTCGATCGCTTTCAGCACACCCGCTATCCCGTCTTCGAAGAGGACCTGGACCACATCCTCGGCATCGTCGATGCCAAGGACCTGCTCGCGCTTGTGCGCCGCGGTGGGACCGACTGGCGTTCGCTTGTCCGCCCGGCCGTCGCCATCCCCGAGTCGGTCAGCGTCGAGGTGGCGGTCGCCGCCATGCGCGCCAACCAGGTGCAGATCGTCATCCTTGTCGACGAGCATGGCGGCACCAGCGGCATCCTTACCGCCGACGAGGTCCTCTACCGCCTGCTCGGCCGGTGGATGGGTGGCGGGCGCACCGGTGGTGGCGAAGCTGTGCGCGCCCTCCCGACCGGGAATCTCCTCCTCAGCGGCCTCGCCCTCATCGCCGACGTCGAAGACGCCATCGGCCGCAACCTCGCCGATGAGGATTACGACACGGTCGGTGGCTTCATCATGACCCGCCTCGGCCGCATCCCTCGCGTCGGCGACCGCGTCGATGTGCCCGGCTACGAGTTCCGCGTCATGGCCATGGACGGCCGCCGCGTCGACCGCGTCCTCGTCGTCAAGCACACCGACGTCCGCGCCGAAGAGAGCGCCACCCGCCAGTAAGCCACCACCTGCCCCCGGCACTCCGGTAGCCCTAAGTCCTGAGTCCTAAGCGCCCGACATCGGACACCGCCCACAGGCGCCCTTCGTACAGTACTCTCCGTGCAGCAGCAGGGCCCCCTGGAGTTCGGCTGCACCCCGGAAGGGCCGCGCGGGCTTCCCCCCGAGCCAGCACTCGAGCCGGCGCAGCTTCCCATAGGTGCCCGGCGAAGGCAGCGCCGTGAAGCACGCCTCGATCGCTCCACCGTCCCACGCGCCTGATGTCTGCGCCACCGGCAAAACCGCGTTCACCACAAGTTCGAGGGCCATTGCCCGGCCGATGCCCGGGACTGCGAGCGTCTTGAGCGGGCGCTCCGGGACGAGTGGGGCCGGCCACGATGCCGGGGCCCCGGCGGGCCAAAGGCGCGCGAGCAGCACGCCCGCCGCCTCCAGCCGGCGCCCCGGGGCCGCCATCGGCCGGAGGCCGGCGCGGCGTACCACGAGCCGCCCCGCCACACCCTTCAGCTCGGCCGTGAACGCCAGTGCCCGCGCACTCGATGTGGATTCCGCACGCTCCAGCAGCGCCGCCAGCGGCAACTGCCGCGCGAGTTGGCCGAATGCGGCCCGGTTCGTCGAACCTCCAAGCGTTTCGAGCAACAGCAGGTAGAGCGCCTGCCCTGCGCCCTGGTCCGCGACCAGCGGGGCCACGCCGGCCGCTTTCATCCGCAGCCGGCGCATCCCCATCCGCGCAAGGACCGGGGCCGGGGCCAGCCCACCACCGGTGGCGAACACGCAGGGCGGGGTAAACGGAGGTGGGAACACTGCCGGTGCCGAGCGGAGAACCAGCACCGGGATCGCCCGTCCGCTCCCGTGCACGGTGACGGCAGTTC
>JALOAP010000155.1 GCA_023228745.1 Dehalococcoidia bacterium
CACGCACCGCGGGTAGCCGCGCCCCTTGTGGGCGCTCGCGCTAGCCAACGGCAGGTCACGCGCAAGCCCGGGGACGCACACCAGCGAGCCCAGTCGGTAGTCGGTAGTCGAGGCCCACCGCGGCCCGGCACCCACGCCCACCAACGGCGACCAAGCGCCAACCGCACGCACCGCGAGTAGCCGCGCCCCTTGTGGGCGCTCGCGCTAGCCAACGGCAGGTCACGCGCAAGCCCGGGGACGCACACCAGCGAGCCCAGCCGCCCGCGGCTACTGCACGCGGCTCGTGGCAAACGGTCGTCCTCGCCGATGATGTCGCTGCGCAAGCTTCGCCGGCCATGACGTTGCGAATCGAAAATCGTGAATCGCGAATCAGACGTCCAACGCCGCCGCCTGCTTCGCCAGCTCCGCGAATGTCTCCTCCGAAAGCAGCTCCAACGCGGGCACAAAAAGGTCGTCCTCTTCGTCGCCAAAGTGTCCTTGCAGGATCCAGTCGAGGCGCTTCACGCCGTCCAGTAGCTCCGCCAGCGTCTCGGGCGTGAGGCCATTCGCCTCGGCGGCGCGGATGCCCGCGGCGAGGCTCGTACGTTCCGCGTCCACCTCGTCGTGCGTGTGGTCCATCGCTGCCAGCGCCCGCTCGATAATCTCCTGGCGGTGCCGGATCTCGTCGTGCTGCTCCACCATCTCGTCCACCACCTGGTCGATGTCCGCCGCGAAGCCCCGCAGCGCCGGGAAGAGCACCTCCTCCTCCTTCGCGATGTGGATCACCAGGTCCTCGGCCAGGTAGGCATCCAGGTCGCGCAGCTTCTCCAGTGCTGCCGTGGCCAGCCCGGCCTCGCCCGGCTCGGCGAGCGCCTGCTCGAGCACCTCGCGCACCTCCGTCACCAGGTCGTGGACCTCGGTGTGTTCGCGCATCAGGCTGGCCAGCGGCTCAACCTCCGTCTCCAAATTCCCAAACGTTGCCATGCCTACAGTCTGCCCCCCGGCGTGAGCCCCCGCATGTGACGAACGTCCCAGGACAGCAGGACGCCCTCCCGCTTCCGGGAGGGCGTCCTGCTGCGACTACTCGCTGACAGCTGGCGACTGGCCGCTGACGACCGGCTAGCTACTTCCGTGCGCAGTACTTCGCGCCAAGGAAGTGGCCGCCCCACAGCGGCGCCACCGGACAAAGGTTGAACAGGCCCGTCGCCACCGGCAGGAGCCCGAAGCCGGCGACGAACCAGCCCGCCGGCGAGGGCACGACCGTGAGCCCGGCGCCGATGAGCGTCGCGCCAACCGCCACCCGCACGAAGCGGCCGGAGTTCGATGCCATGAATCGCGCGAAGGCACTCGGTTCGCCATGTGTCGTAGTTCCGTTCACGGTGGTCATTCCTTCCTTTCCTCTCTTTAGTGCGCGAACCGGACGTCGGGGAGGACGCGGTCGGCCCAGCGCGGCAGCCACCACGCCTTCTCGCCAACCAGGTAGAGCACCGCCGGGACCAGCACGAGCCGCACGAGAAACGCATCGAGCAGCACAGCCACGCCGAGGATGATGCCCATCTCCTTCATGGGGAGCGTGCCCGCGATCCCGAAGGTGAAGAACACCGCGATCATCACGCCCGCTGCCGCCACGATTGGACGGCCGGTGTGAGCCAGCGATCCCTGCACCGCCTCAGCCGCGTCCCCCGAGCGTTCGAAGTGTTCGCGCGCCGACGCCAGCAGGAAGACCGTGTAGTCCATGGAGATAGCGAACACGAGCGCGAAGAAGAACAGCGGCGCCCACGAGGTCAGGTAGCCCTGGCTATCGAAGCCCAGCAGCCCTGCCGCCCAGCCGTGCTGGAAGGCGAGCGCCCCAACTCCGAAGGCCGCGGCCACCGAAAGCAGGTTGAAGATGACGCCCGCAATGGCGATGAAGAGCGCCTGCAGGGCGAACAGGAGCAAGAGGAAGCCGAGCAACAGCACCACGCCCATCACGATCGGCGCGTACTCCCGCAGCGTCTGGTCCAGGTCGTAGTTCTCGGCCACGGGGCCGCCTACGAGCACCGTCGAGGGCAGCCCCTCGCGCAGGTCGGCAATGACATCCTTCGAAGCCGTGCTCGAAGGGTCGGCCGTGGCGATCGCCGTGATGAGGTGCGACCCGTTGGCGCCAGGCTGCGCGGGGAAGACCATCGCGATGCCGGGGGTCGAAGCGACGGCCTCGCTCACAGCGTCGACGTTCGCGCCGGGGCCAGTCAGCACCTGGATGGGGCCGGGGCCGCCCGGCCCGAAGGCGTTCGCCAGCATGTCGTAGCCCTCGCGGGCCTGGCGATCCTTCGGCAGCACGTTGATGCCGGGCATGCCGGTTTCGAGCGAAAGGACCGGCGCCGCAAGCAGCAGCAGCACCGCCAGGGAGCCAAGCATGAGCAGGCCCGGGCGCCGCTGCACCTTCGTCGCGAAGTTCGCCCACCACGGGCTGCGGTGTTCGCCCACCGAGCCCCACGGGAGACCCAGCCGGTTGATCTTCGGGCCGAGGATGGCCGGGAGCAGCGTCAGCGCCGCCGCCAGCACGAAGCCGACCGCCAGCATCATCCCGAGCGCGATCGTGCGGAAGGCCGGCACTGGCACGAGCAGCACCGCCGACAGGCTGATAAGCACTGTCAGGCCGCTGAACAGCACCGCCTTGCCCGCGGTGTCCATCGTCACGCCCACGGCGCCATTCACATCGTCGGGCGTCGCGTGGAGCGCCCCGCGGAAGCGCGTCACGATGAAGAGTGCGTAGTCGATGCCGAGGGCGAGCGCGAACATCATCGCGAAGTTGAGCGACCAGATAGAGAGGTCGGTGAACTGCGTGATGCCGAAGAGCACGCCCATCGCCGAGATGAGGCCCGCGGCCGTGAGCACCAGCGGCAAGCCGGCCGCCGCCAGCGTCCCGAAAGCGAGCACAAGGATGACCGCCGTCACCGGCCACGTCAGCAGCTCGGCCTTCAGCATCCCTTCCTTGTTCACGTCGTTGAAGTCGGCCCAGAACGCCGGGGAGCCGGTGAGCGCCACCTGTACGCCATCGCCGCTGAGCGCACGGATGTCGTCCGAGACCCGCTCAGCCGCTCGCACAGACTCCGTCGGGTTCACGAGCGAGCCCGCCTGGAGCATCACGGTGTGCCCATCCGGACTGACCATCGGCGGTGCCGCCGGCGCGAGCGCTGGCTCGGACGCAAAGACCGCAGTCGCCTGGGCGATCCCCTCCTGGAACGCGGGCGCGTCGGCAGCGAGGTCGTCGCTATGGAAGACGGCGACGGCGGACTGCGATGAGAACCCGCCGAATTCGCGTTCGAGGACTTCGCGGGCGGCCAACGAATCGCTGTCGTTGACCTCCCACATAGCGCCACTAAGGGCGCCTTCGAGCCGGGGGGCGAAGATCCCGAGCCCCACGGCAAGGATCGCCCACGCGACGATGACGGTGGCCCGGTGGGAGTGTGCCCAGCGGCCCAGGCGAGCAAGGGGCGCCATGTTCATAGGTCCAGTGCTCCTCAACGATAGAGTGATGATTCGCCTACACGAAGGTGGTGTGTCCCCTGGGGTAAAGAGAGAAACGCTGCTACGTCAGCGCAAACGCCTCCGCCTCGGCCAGCTTCTGGTCGCGCAGCCGGTCGCAGACAAGGTCGCAAAGCTGCACGACGCTGGGGTCGGTCACGGAGTAGTAGGCCGCGGTGCCCTGGGGCCGCCGCGCAACGATGGCGGCATCGTGCAGCACACGCAGGTGCTTGCTGATGTTCGCCTGGCTCAGCTCCATCCGCTCCACAAGTTCGCCGACGTTCAGTTCGCCTTCTTCGAGCAGCACCTGGAGGATCTTGAGCCGCGTGGCGTCGCCCAGCACCCGGAAGCGCTCGGCGACGTGATCGAGGAGATGTGGCGGGAGGTTCGCAGCCATGTGCATCACTCTATCGCCCGGCAGCGATGAAGGCAAGGACGTACGAGAGCCGGGTTCCGGGTTCCGAGTTCCGAGAGCCACGGTGATCGTTCATCCACATGCGAGGCGTCTCTTCGTGGCGCTACGCTCCGGCCAGGAGCGCAGCCGACGGCCCCGGCCCACTCGCCTCTGGGGAACTCGGGACTCGGAACCCCTCGCGCGCACGGGGCACCAGGCACGGGGCACTTCCAAGGCGCGCGCTCAGCGCGCTACCACCACCCGTCCTTATACCTCCACCCCTTGTGCTCGCGGCCGGCCGCCCCGGCTTCCTTCAGCCGGATGAGGTGCTTGCGGCAGAGCGGCACCGTCAGGCGCTCACGCTCTTCGCCACGCCACTTCAACACCGCCACCTCGTCGAGCGGCGGTTCCATACACCAGAGACAGCGCGGCCGTGCCATCAGCAATCCTCCTTCAGGGTGAGTTCGAAGCCCCACTCCGGGCTTCGCCACGGGTCATCAGCGTACCGGAAGCGGGTGTTGCGGAAGCCAAAGCGCAGGTAGAGCCGGTGCGCATCGAGAAACGCCGTGTCGCTGAAGAGCACCAGTTTCCGCGCTCCCGCCGCCCGCACTTCGTCGATCACCCACCGCACCAGCGCGCTCCCCGCACCGGAACGCCGCGCCTCCGCGAGCACGTAGAGCCGGTGCAACTCGAACACACCGCCACCCTCGTCCGTATAGCCCACGCACCCCACCGGCCGCCCGCCTTCGTCCTCCGCGATAGCGAAGCCACCACCGGGCGCGATGTACCACCGGTCCGGCTCCCGCACGTCGCCGTCGTAGTCGTCGTTTTCGAACTCCCAGCCATACTCATCGAACACGGCCGCCACGATCCGCCACGCCGCATCCCCGTGGCGCTGCCTGTCATAGGGGCGAATCGTCGCCGCCCCCACGCCCGCCACCATGTCCGTCGTCATCACGCCGTTCACGGTACCGCCCGCCGGGCGAGTGCCCAAGTACCACAGTGCCGAAGTGCCGGAAACCCGGCACTCCAGGCGAGACCGGGCGCCGCTCGAAACTCGGAACCCGGAACCCCACACCGTGCGCAGACCACCCATCGTAGCTACCCTCCCCCCATGGACATCGACTACGCCCTCCTCGCCGACCACGCCGAAGTCGTCTCCGGCAAGCTCTACCTCATGGGGGGCGGCTGGGACACGCGTTACGTAAAAGAGACACCCGTCCAGGTCCGCCTCGCGGTCGCCATTGGCGTCCGCGTCGGCTGGGACGAGACGAACCGGCCCACGCCCGTGCGCATCGCGGTCGAAGACGACGATGGTGAATCGCTCGTCCGCGCGGAGGCGAGCGTCAACGTCGGGCGGCCGCCGCATCTTGCGCCCGGCTCCACCCAGCTCACGCAGTTCGCCCTCACGCTCCCAGTCACGCTGGCGAAGCACGGTGGCTATCGTGTCCTCATCACCGCGGGCGAGGGCCCGGGCGCCGTCGAGCGAATCCTCCCCTTTCGCGCCGCACCGCCACGCCCCTGACCCGCCGGCACCGGCGCGCCCAATCGAAACGCGCCTGTTGCCCGCGCCCCTGCACGCGTTGCGACAGGCGGCCCTCTCGGCCACGCACTATGGATCGCGACGCCGCCACCGCGGCGGGAGGTTCCCATGGTCGAAATTGGCTACACGCTTTCGAGCGAAGAGTTCCCACCGAACGACCTGGTGCGCTTCGCAGCGATAGCGGAGGACCACGGCTTCACCTTCGCCACCATCTCCGACCACTACCACCCGTGGGTCACGAGCCAGGGCCAGAGCCCGTTTGCCTGGGCCACGCTCGGGGGCGTCGCGCGCGCCACGGACCGCCTCCGCGTGGGGACGGCCGTCACCTGCCCCATCATGCGCATCCACCCCGCGATCATCGCGCAGGCCGCCGCCACCGTTGCGGACATGTTCGAAGGCCGCTTCTTCCTCGGCCTCGGGGCGGGCGAACAGCTCAACGAGCACGTCACCGGCGAACCCTGGCCCCAGCCCATGGTCCGCCAGGAGATGCTCCGCGAGGCGATCGAGATCATTCGCGAACTCTGGACCGGCGAGGAGGTGAACCACTTCGGCGACTACTTCACGGTCGACGAAGCAAGGCTGTTCACGCTACCCGCGCAGCCACCGGAGATTTATGTCGCAGCCAGTGGCCCGCAAGCGGCAGAGCTCGCCGCCGAAAACGATGGCCTCATCACCACCTCGCCGAGCAAGGAGCTGGTGGAAGCCTTCGAAGCAGCAGGCGGCGCCGGCAAGGCTCGCCTCGGCCAGCTCACCATCTGCTACGACGAAAGCGAGGCGCGCGCGAAGGAGATCGCCCACCGCACCTGGCCCATCTCCGGCCTCACCGGCAACTTCCAGTGGGAGATCAAGACGGTCGAGCAGTTCGACGAGATGGTGAAGATGGTGACGCCCGAGATGGTCGCGAAGTCCATCGTCTGCGGGCCAGACCCGGGGAAGGTGCACGACCAGCTCCAGCAGTTCGCGGATGCCAAGTTCACGCACGTCGTCATCCACAACGTTGGGCCGAACCAGGAGCAGTTCATGGAGTGGGCCGCGCGCGAAATCCTGCCGCAGTTCCAGCAGCAGCCGCAGGCCGCTGGTATCGGCACACAGGAGCGCCAGCTCGGCCGCTGACGCTAGGTCAGTGCCTGCACCACCAGCACAACAGCGAACACCACGGCGAGGATGCCGGGCAACAGCAGCACCCGCAGCATCTTCCGGGTCCCCGAACGGTCGTCAATCAGGCTCACGGCGGCATTGTACGCGAACGAAGGCGGGCCATTCCCCAACACGAGGAACGGCCCGCGCCTCATGAGCACGACGTGCGCTCAAGGCCTGCGCCGCAGGGCCACCATCGCGCCGCCCGCGCCGGCCAGTGCCAGCACGCCAAGCCCGGCGAACCCAAGCATGGCGGCCGTGTTCCCGCCGTCATCAAGTCCCGAGCCGGTGGTCGGCGCTGCCGGCGTGGTTGTGCGCGTTGCCGTGCCGGTGCCCGTCGCCGTCCCAGTGGCAGTGGGTGTGGCCGCCGACCCCGGGAGCTGGCCACGAAGGACACCGCCCGGGAAGTCGACTGAGTGGACGTTCACGTAGAGGGTCCCCGCTTGCAGCGCCTCGAGGAAGCCGGGCATGTCGCCCGCGAGCGGC
>JALOAP010000156.1 GCA_023228745.1 Dehalococcoidia bacterium
TGTCTCGCAGAAGGTCGAGTTCAAACCGACCGGCTACAAATGGGCGGATGTGCTCATGGCCCTTATCGTGTTCCTCAATTCATCCGTGCGGCCGGTTATTACGTACTGGTTTTTCGGCCTCTATCTCGCTGCGAAGGTGGCTATCTTTTATTCGGCAATCAATTCCGGGACCGCTTGGCATGAAGCCGTGAAGCTGGCCTGGACGGATGCCGATCAGGCGCTATGGGCCGGGGTGTTGAATTTCTGGTTCCTTGGCCGGGTCTTTGACAAGGTGAAATGATGGGCGCATTGGAGACCGCCAAGACCATCGCCAAACCATTCGAGGGGCTGCGGCTTAAGCCGTATCTCTGTCCGGCGGGTGTGCCGACGATCGGATTTGGAAGCACTTCCTACCCGGACGGACGGAGGGTGACGCTGGCCGATCCGCCGATCACCTTGGAACGTGCGGAAGAACTCCTGGAATGGGAGATGCGGAAATCCGTATCGGCGGCGCTGAGGCATTGCCCGGTTCTGCTCCTGGAAGATGGGAAATGGGGTGCTATCGCCGATTTCGTCTATAACCTGGGGGCGGGGAGGTTGCAAACCTCAACCCTTCGCAGGCGGATAAATCAACGGGACTGGCCGGAAGCAGTACGGGAGCTAAAAAAGTGGATTTATGGCGGCGGGAGGAAGCTTCCGGGCCTCGTTTTAAGAAGGGAGGCAGAGGCAGTGTATATCAGCGCGAGATAAAAATCAGGTTCTCATTGAAGCCGGGCTCCGATAGTCTCGACCGGAGAAAACGCTCAAACCTCTTCTTTTTAAGGGTAAACGCATCGTACCCGAAACCCATGAGGTAATCAAAATAGGATTCAAGGCTGAAATTACCCTTCTCAGCCCACCCACAAAAAAATTCACAGAGGAGCACCGGGCGTTTCGCCCTGATCGTCTCCGCTGCCCCCAGCATCGCCAGATAATCGGACCCCTCCACGTCTACCTTCATGGTGGTTATGTTTTCTATTCCGTTTTCAGCCACGTACCGATCGATGGTAATGGTTTCTACATCTTCCCATTGATCTCCGCCGTTCTGAAACATGCTGTTGCACGCGGTAGCGTCGGGCGACAAATTGAGGCGTAGAGCCCTTCCGCTCTCATTGAAAACTGCCCGGTTCACGACCGTCACATTGTCCACCGAATTCAAATCAAGGTTGGCCTGAAGTAGTTCGCAGGTCGTTTTCGACGCCTCGAAAGCGTAAACTCTGCTGGCCTTCCGGCAAAGGGAGAGGGTGTATGCGCCGACGTTGGCCCCGACATCAAGGAAGACCCCTCCGTTGATCTGCGATGACATAAACCGGCAAAATTCCTTCTCGAACCCGCCTTCCATGAACATATAGAACTGGACGAAGTCTCCGATATTCAGGTTAACCCGGAGACCGGATATTTTCGACCGGACAAATACGTCTTGATTCTTGATGGAGTTGTAATAAGCCCGTCTGAGCCTGGATGAATGAACGACATACTTGAACAGGTACGGGGTTACCATGAGGGATGTTTATGCCTTTTTTCCTGCAACATCAAGGGGAATGTTTGGCGCGAGCCTTTAGATAACTTGTGAACGAAACGCCTCTACGACCGCCTTACTTCTTACCCATGTCGGCAAGTCAGTAGATATCAAAACTGTACAAGACCATGTTTCTATTGACAAATATTTAAAAGCACGCTTGAATGGCATTCAAGAGGTCGTCGGTTCGATCCCGTCCAGCTCCACCAAACATTAAGGGATTCGGTATGTTCGCCGAATCCCTTTTTTGCTTGGCATGAAAAGTTACCCACCTTTACCCACCTTTCGGGGCTTGCGGTCTAAAATCTGGACGGCTTTTGACTTGTGATCAGGCGCAAGGTGGGCGTAGCGCAAAACCATTTTGAGGCTTTTATGACCCAATAACTCCATGACCGTACGGAGATCCACCCCTCTCATAACGAGCCAGGATGCGAAGGTATGACGCAGGTCGTGGAAAGTGAAATCCTTTATCCCGGCGCTATCGCAGGCCGTAGCAAAGGATCTCTTGATGTCCTTCAGTTCTTCCCCCATGTAAAAGAAAATGTGCGGATTCATGATATGACGGGGAATCGATTTCAGGGTTTTCCTCACCGTCTGGTTGATCGGGACTTGTCTGCCCTCCGAGTTTTTCGTCTCATGCAGGGTGATGTACCCATTTTTCGTATCCACCTGCCCCCAGGTAAGGCTTAGAATTTCTGACTTTCTCATGCCTGTATGGATGGCGATAGCTACGATAGGCTTTAAATGGGCGGGGCAGACGGCCAATAACTTGTCGGCTTCAGGCTCCAGGAGAAACCGGGTCCGCTTCGCTTCTCCCTTGAGAAGTTTGATCTTGTGGACGCGCTTGGAAATTTCCTCATCCGCAAATCCCCATTCTGCGGCCTTCGTAAACATGACATGGACAAGGGAGAGGTAGCGGTTCACGGTCGCCGGTGATTTCCCCTCACTCTGTTTTCTGGCCTTATACTGGTCCAGGAGGAGTGGCGGGAATTCGCAGACGGGCAGATGTCCAAACTCATTTTTGATAGCTTCGATCAGGTATTTCTTGTGTCGTTCAAATGACTTTTGTGGTTCAGCCCATGTCCGGAATTCCTCGCAGAGTCGGCCAAATGTGATTATTTGGCGGGACTTTTTCCCGAGGGCAGCCTTGACATCCTTCTCGATAGCGTACATTTCTTCCGCCGGTCCGCGGTGACGGCGGCGATAGTCCCTGCCCTTCCGCCCCATGCTGATATGAATCTCGGCAGTGACGGTGCTATCGGGATGCCTTCTTATGATCCTCACGGACATGCCCTTTTATATTTTTTTCGGATATTACGCGCAAGATATTATTTTTCAGGGCTACTTCCCGCGCTTTCTTGGGGCGCAGGTCGCGCAGGAGCTCGAGGATCATGTCCAATTTCTCCTCTATTCCCTTGAGGTCGGTATCCGTCATTTCACCATCTTCTCGCAGAGGATCTGAAACACCTCTTCCCGAACCTCGTCAGCGATCCGGGCGGCTTTCCGGATATAATGGCTCCGGAGACGGCACTTCGGGGAACAGTGATCCTGATTCCTCTTGACGGGTTTAAAAAGGACAGGACACGACGCGCAGGGTTTGAGGGAGCTGTCTATATAGATCGGGTTCATGTGCGCTTATTCTGCCGTTGTAACGGCTGAAAGGGGTCATTCTTTGCTGGTCTCGGACTCGCCCGGCACCCGGAAAGAGAAATACTCCGGATTGTCTTTCATTACCTGGTATAGGACCTCGCTCAACTGAGAGAGCATTTCGTGAGGAAAACGCTCCCCGTAATTCAGGTGAAACTTGATGGCTTCGAAAATCTCGTGCAGAAGGGACTCCTCCATTCGAGGGGCCGGGAAAGTCGGGTCCAGCGTAATCGTCAGGATGTTCGCGCAGCAGCTTCCGGAGGCTCCTTGCTTTTTATCCCAGAGGTTATCGAACTCGATCTTGTAGTCGTAACCGAGAATCTTCATCTTTGCTCCGCTCCTGGAAGGATGTGATCGGGCACGTCGAACAGTCCCAGCGTTCCTGTCCAAGGAATCGGGTCCTTGAACTCGACCGGGTTTTCGAACATCCATCCATAGGGACCGCAGAACCAGGGAGACGGATGGAATTTCACGACTTTGACGAGATCCACGCGCCCCACGATCACCCCCAGGACATAACTTTTCGACACGCAGGCGGATCGGGAATTTCGTATTTGTCTTCGCTCATCTCGCCCTCCGGTTAGTCGAACAGTCCCATTTGATTATCGAACTTCGATTTTATGTATTCCGTCAGTTTCCCGTTCGGTTTGAAAGTAAATCCGATTTCCCCTTCCAACTCGCATATCTTCTCAAACGCCTCCGGGTTGTTCGCCTTGATTGCCTTCAACTCTCTTTTTTTGTTGAAGATGCAGACTTGACAGGAAAGCCGCGATAAATAGTTGTAGCAATCATGCAGGGGGATTCCGCTACTTTTCAGGAAATCCTTAACTTGGCCCTCCGTCCAATGATGGATAGGAAGGAAGTCATGGACGGTGCGCTTGCTGTTCGTCATTTGGGTATCAAGTTTCAGTGGTTGAAGTTTCTCCCTCGCAACCGATTCCTCTGCCCTCAGTCCGGAACACATGATGATATTTTTCGTCTTCACATTTTGCCTAACCCACGTTTCTATTGGCCCAACTTTAAGATTGGAAGTGCATTGCCGACAAGATGGTGACGGGAATTTTTTCCGCTTTCGCACCATCAAAAAAAAGTCTTTATTGGGGTTGGAAACTCGGTGAATTATGAGGTTAAATTTCTTCGCAATTTCATCATTCCATTTTGCTAATCCGTCATGCTCAAACCCCGTATCAGCCCATACAACGTGCTTCGGAATATCAGGATACAGCTCACAAAGATACGAGAGCATGGCGGATGAATCCTTGCCGCCAGAGAAAGAGATTACCATTTCGGTATCCGGTTTTAGGATTTCGCTAATCATGGAAAAATACCCAAAGAGCAAAACAAAATCCTACCACACATGAGACGTAAACTATTGCTTCCGGCCAATTCATTTATCTGCCGCCACGCTTGTAGTACTCCATCTGCTCATCCGTAGGTCCATCCTCATCAATGTACGAAATATCCCTCGGCTCCATTTCCAAAGCATCGTCCAACCAGTTCGCTACGTCGAGGGGGAGGGGGTCGTTATTCATGGGGCATCTCCGAGTAATTCAAAGAAGTGGAATATCAATGCACCGTTATGGACCTGGATAGTGCTGATGTATTTAATATTGGATTCCTTCACCGGATGCCCAGTCCCAACCATCAGTATTTTGCGAGGGATACGGGGCTTCGATGGATCGACTAACGCCCAAACCTGTGGACGAAAGGAGTTGTCTTGCTTCCTCGCACATTGCGGTTCTTCGTGTTGCATCTGAACCGTTAATATCTCGGCACCTTCGGGCATTTCGATTTTATTAACCCTGTTACCGGCAATAGTGTATTTATAAATCTTCCTGCTCATTTCCCCTTCTCCCTATTGAACCACGGCATAACCTGATTGATGATTCCGCAGACACCCAAGATTCCGTAGATGATAAGAACCGCGCAGAATAGCGGGTAGAGTTCCTTCATTTCTTCCCCCGTCCTTTCTTCATGGCGGCAAGCTCGGTTTCCAATTCTCTCGTGTACGCGATCAGCCGCACTTGATCCTTACAGAGATTCGAGATGTCCGTGTGCTTGAGCGCGAACCTCTCCATCCGGTCAATTTCCTGTTTAGTCATCTGAACAGCCATGTTATCCCCGTGATTACGAATATTCCCATTGTGCCGACGAGAAGCAGGAACACGATTGCCGACCACTTCAGCGGCACGGTCATGTAAGAAGCCATCCAATGAGCGTGAGGATGATGAACAGCATAGTGAAGAAGTTAATTGCTACGCTGAACTGTTGGTCGTTTTCCGGATCGAAGTGGAAGCTCATGGAGTCCTCCCGGCAAGTCCGCAGTAGCCCTTATCGTGATATTTCTCCGGACCTTCATAATTGGGGTTCGTTACTTCCCATCTCCACATCATGCAGTCGGAGGCGAGACAGAGCGGAGAATTACCGAAACCGCCGCGATTGCTCTCTAAATCATTAAACAGCTGCGTGACCTGATAACGCGGACACCACTTCTTTTTCGCTTCTTCTTCAGTTAGAATCACTTTTCTCCCCCTCCCTAACACCGTGGACAATCTGAACCGTTCTGCAATCCGTGGAGTACGCAATCGTACCTCTCATCCTCACAGGTCATCAGCTTCAAGTCCATGCCCGTCTGATCGGCAACAAACCGCTGAATCTCCCGGCAGTCCGAATCTTCACAGTCGAAGCAGTTCATCTCCCTCCCTCCAATTTCCACAGCACCCACGCAACCGCATCGGCAAGCCAATCCATTACCCTCTCGAATAACGATGTAGCCTTGAATGTGTCCTGCATGGTGCGCTCCTTTTA
Organism: Dehalococcoidia bacterium; assembly: GCA_023228745.1. Lineage (GTDB taxonomy): Bacteria > Chloroflexota > Dehalococcoidia > Tepidiformales > Tepidiformaceae > JALOAP01. The sequence goes on from JALOAP010000156.1 coordinate 5,993, forward strand.
GATTGGGAACGGGCCGCTGGACCCATTATCCGATGTTTTAAAATCCCCCGGCCCTGTTCCCTTAACCATTGCACCCGGCAGGATTTACGGCCTCTGAATGTTGCCCGTGATCCTTGCGTCCTTTTGGACTACCATCATGGGCTTATGGGCCACCTACCTTTATGGACTAACTGCGTCCGGGTACGGTTTAGCATCACTATACACTATTTATCGGGTCTGTCAAGCAAAAAGTTTAGTATTATTTAACTCGATGGGCGGAAAATTTTGCCCGATTGGAGGGATTTTCACACACGGGTGAAGGGAATTGGGCGGATTACTTCTTTTCCTTCAGTTCCTTCAGGATCATTTCGTGGGCGTATTTCACGGAAGGAAGCCCCTTATTGATGGCAAGATAGAAGTCCCGCATAGCAATCAAATCTTCTTTCCTCATTGGTTCTTCAAAGAGAACGAACAATGGCACACCTAACGCTTTGGCGATCTTGGCAAGCATTTCCGGAGTAGTACTGGTCTGACCTCGCTCTAATTGGCTGATAAACCCCTTTGTCACGCCTACTCTCCTTCCTACCTCCCCCTGGCTCAGTTTAAGGGTTACACGAATCAACCTTATATTGCTTCCCACGCGCCTCATAAAACCATGATTTTCATTCAGAGCATCTTTCATACCACCGTTCCCCCTGTTTAGCAATAGTAAAAGTAAGTGAAATTTTTCCTTGCACAATAAGTATAGTGGTGCTAAACTCACCTCAGTTAATTTGTATGATACACATAAACCAGATCGATTACCATAACACAAAAGTACCAAAGTTTCTACACCATTCGTTGTAGGACAAACACTTCAGGGAGGTCATCATGGCTAAGACCAATTCCGTTTCAACCGAACCCGTTGATGTGCTTCCCCTTGAAGTCGCTAATTGGCTTCAGGATGCGCTGGACATGAAACCGCGTCACCCGGGGGATTTTGACGAATGGCCAATTGATGAGCAGATGGAATATTTCAAGAGGGGTGGGAGATAGTTCATGCCAACAATCAATTACAAGAACGGCAA
>JALOAP010000157.1 GCA_023228745.1 Dehalococcoidia bacterium
CGGTGCACTCGTCTTTGAAGCTGGCGGACAGGTCCACACCACCACCGCTCGCGCCACGCGAAACGCGCGGGTCGCCGGTGCCGGCGACACATTCAGCGCAGCGTTCGCGCTGGGGCTCGCCGCGGACGCCGGTGCCGCGGCAGCCGCTGGCCTCGCCACGGCGGCCGCAACGCTCGTCGTTGGCAAGGAGGGGACGGTCGCCTGCACAGCATCCGAACTGCGTGAGTTCCTCACATCGGATGGCAAATACATTGGCGATCGTGCCGCGCTCGTCTCACGTATCGAAGCCTACCGCCGGCAGGGGCGCCGCGTCGTCTTCACGAACGGCTGTTTCGATATCCTCCACTCCGGCCACATCACCTACCTCAACCGCGCCCGGGGAGTCGATGACGTGCTGGTTGTCGGCCTGAACGCCGATGCCAGTGTCCGCCGCCTCAAGGGGCCTGAGCGCCCTATCAACCCGCTCGAAGATCGTGCCCGCGTTCTTGCCGCCCTCACCTGCGTTGACCATGTGGTCCCGTTCGAAGAGGACACGCCCGTAGAGATCATTCGTGTGCTCCGCCCAGACCTCTACGTGAAAGGCGGCGACTACACGGAGGAAACACTCCCCGAAGCGCCCCTGGTGCGAAGCCTCGGTGGCGAAGTGCAGATCCTCCCCTTCGTGGACGATCGCTCGACCACGGGCATCATCGATCGCATTCGCAAGTCGCCGCCATCGAGCCGGCGACGGGTCGCGCGTGATAGGAGCAGCCGCGGTGAACGCCGGCCAGTGGAATGACGCTCGGAGTCTCCTCGCCGTGCGCCTCGACTCGCTGGGCGATGTCCTGATGACCACCCCTGCGCTTCGTGCGCTCAAGCAGTGTCACGCGGCGCGCCGTGTGACACTGCTGACGTCGAGCTCCGGTGCCGCCGTGGCCCGCCTCGTTCCCGAGATCGATGAAGTCATAACCTACGACCCTCCATGGATGAAGCACACGCCGCCACGCCCGGATGCCGCTCCCGATTTCACGCTCGTTGAGGCACTTCGCCGGCGGCACTTCGATGCGGCCGTCGTCTGCACGGTCTACACTCAGAACCCACTCCCGGCGGCCCTGCTCTGTTACCTCGCGGAAATTCCGCTCCGGCTCGCGCATTGTCGCGAAAACCCCTATCAGCTCCTCACCCACTGGGTCCCCGAATCCGAGCCCGAAGCGGGCATCCGCCACGAGGTTCGGCGCCAGCTCGACCTCGTGGCCTCGGTGGGTGCAAGAACCCACGACGACCGGCTCTCGCTTTCGGTACCGTCGGACGCCGCATCGAAGGTGGAGACCCTCCTGGCAAGCCACGGAATCGGGCCCGGACGGCCGTGGGCCGTCGTCCACCCCGGTGCTTCCGCTGAGAGTCGCCGCTATCCCGCTGAGTTGTTCGCCGGCGTCGTTTCTGGCCTCGTGTTGAACGGAATCCGGGTCGTGCTCACCGGCAGCGCCCTCGAGCGCGACCTCTGTCTCGAAGTCGCACAACGTGCAGCCGTTCCGGTCCTCTCGCTCGCCGGGAGGACAGACCTCGCTGGCTTCGTGGCGCTCCTCGCCCGCGCCCCGCTGCTCATCTCGAGCAACACCGGGCCGGTGCACATCGCTGCGGCTGTTGGCACACCGGTGGTCGACATCTACGCACTCACCAACCCGCAGCACACGCCCTGGCGCGTCCCGCACCGCCTCCTGACCTACGACGTTCCCTGCCGGGACTGTCTCCGCAGCGTTTGCCCCGAAGGCCATCATGACTGCCTGCGCCGCATCCCCCCGGAGGCCGTCGTTGCCGCTGCCGTCGACCTCCTCGCCGAAACCGCGCAGGCGGTCGCCGCCCCATCGCTATAGACACAAGAAAAGGGCCGGGACATATGTCCCGGCCCTCTTTCGTCTTTCGACTTTAGCCATGCACCTTAGTTCAGGTAGTCCCGCAGCCGCTCGAGCTGCGCCGGGTGCCGGAGCTTCCGCAGCGCACCACCTTCGATCTGGCGGATACGCTCGCGCGTAAGCCCGAACTCCTTGCCCACCTCGTCGAGTGTGCGGCTCCGTCCGTCCGTCAGCCCGAACCGAAGCTCCACCACACGCCGCTCACGTGCGTTCAGCGTCGCGAGAAGGTCCGTCACCTGCTCCTTCATGAGCTGCCGCGTGGCAATCTCGGTTGGCGCTGGTGCGTCCGCGTCCGCGATGAAGTCGCCGAGGAAGCTATCCTCCTCGTCGCCGATTGGCAGGTCCAGTGAGACAGGTTCGCGCACCATCCGCTCGATTTCGCGCACGCGCTCCGGAGTAAACGGCCCGCCTTCCAGCTTGCCAAACTCCATCATTGCCGCCGAAATCTCCTCTGCGGTTGGCTCGCGCCCGTTCTCCTGGACAAGGCGGCGCTTTACGCGCGCCATCTTGTTCATCGTCTCGACCATGTGCACCGGGATCCGGATGGTCCGGGACTGGTCGGCGATCGCACGGCTAATTGCCTGGCGAATCCACCACGTGGCGTACGTCGAGAACTTGAAGCCCTTCCGGTAGTCGAACTTCTCCACCGCCCGGATCAGCCCAAGGTTGCCTTCCTGCACCAGGTCGAGCAGACCCATGCCACGGCCGACGTACTTCTTCGCGACCGAGACCACGAGCCGCAGGTTCGCTTCGGTGAGGTGCTTCTCGGCGCGGTCACCCGTGCTCTTCAATACCGTGAAGTGGCGCCGCAGGTCCGGCTCCAACTCCGCGAGGGCTTCAAGCACGCCTTCCGCGGGTGGCACAAGCTTCTCTTCGCCACCAACCACCTCGGCCATCCGCTCGAAGAGCGCAGGCTCGAGGATGTGCGTGACCGTGGAGAGCTCGAAGATCTTCTCCCGCGCCTGGTCATCGTCCCACTTGAACCGGGCCTTCACGTCGTCGCGAAGCTCGGTGTCGAGCTCACCGTCAACCAGCTTGCGGAACGCCTCCGAAGCATTTGTCTCGAGCACGCCGGCGTCGATGCCCGCCTGCTCGCGTGCCGCGTCGTAGACCGGGCCAAGCTCCGCCCACTGCTCGAGCAGCGTGTGCGCAACACGGGCCGCGGTCGGCTGGTGACCGTACGCCTCGAGGTATGCCGCCTCGATCGCCTCGATGTGGTCACGCTCCTCCATCTGGCGTGCCAGCCGCTTCTCGTCGGCTGCCGTCAGGAGGTAGACCTCACCGATCTCACGCAGGTACATGCGCACCGAGTCTTCGATGTTGTCGCCGCGCTCGACTTCCATTCGCCGCGCGCGCACCCGCTCCTCGACTTCCTCGGCGATGCTCTCGTCCTCGTCGTCCTCTTCTTCTTCGTCTTCAGTTGCAGCCCACTCCAGCGCGTTCGGCTCCACATCATCCGAACGCCGGCGGCTACGCATAAGAACTTCATTGGCCATAGTTATCCCTCCGGCACCCCCCCGGCGCCATCACTCAAATTCTCGCCTCGTCGTGAAAGCCTGCTCGGCTCATTCCTCCTGGGCGTTCGAGGCGAAGGCGCGCAGGGAGATAGAAGTCGCAAGGAAGGCAGGCAGTTCATCCGGGCAGGGACCATCTCGGCGGCCCGTCCCATCGCTTCCCGCCGTGCGTCTTGTCTTATTAGCGGCGTCCTCGTTGCTTCCGGTAGCCGTTACCGCCATCGGATGGCCGGCCCCGGCCACCCCAACCGCCGCGGCTTGATCGCTGTTGCCCGCCCCCGCGAGTCGTCGGGAAGAGCGGCGTCCGCGCATCCAGCCGAATGTTCTTCGGCTGCGGCTGGAAGCACTCGTTGCAGTACACCGGTTCACCCGGCTTCGGCTCGAAGCTAATCGTGGCCGGCTGGTCACACGCCGAACACGGCACGGTGACGCGGCGCGGCTTCGAACCCCGCGTGTTCTGCGGACGCTCGCGCTGGCTTTCTGCAAAGCCGTCGAGCTTTTCAGCACCTTGAGTCATGCGTTCAGTACCCTTCGGAGCGGCACCAATAAAGTGTGGCACACCGTCATCAACGGCTGCCCGGTCCAGCGTCTGAACTCGCTATCGTGCGAATTGCCAAATCCAGTGCTCGAACATAGCGCCGGCTTCCAGGCTCGGCGCTTGGCGCCCGCTTCCTATCATTATGATAGCACACGGTGTCAACCCCCTTGTCCGTACAGGACGGGGCCACGACAAGGAACACGAAAGGGATCGACGCACCAGCGTCGATCCCCTCCAGTCTAGCGGATAGTAAGGCTCACTCCGTAATGAGGTTCAGCAGCTCCTTGGTCGCCTCCGCCGCCGCGACCACCTTCTCCCGCTCTTCGTCCGTCAGCGGCAGCTCGAAGGTGCGCTGGATCCCGCCTTCGCCAAGCTGGCACACCGTCCCTGAGAACACGTCGCGAATCCCGTACTCACCCTGGTGATAGACCGAGCAGGGGATCAGCCGCCGCTGATCCATCAGGATTGCTTCAACCATCGCGATCGTCGCCGCCGAGGGAGCGTAATACGCCGAGCTCACCTTCATCAGCTCGCCGATCTCGGCACCGCCGCGCATCGCTCGTTGCACGAGCGCCTGCACCTTGTCGGCTGGCAACAGGTCGGTCAGCGGTACTCCGCCGACACGTGTCTGTGAGACGACCGGCACCATCGTCGTGTCGGTGTGCCCCCCGATCACATAGCCATGGACGTCCCGGGGCGAGACGCCAATCGCATCAGACACGAAATAGCGGTAGCGGGCGCTGTCGAGTGCACCACCCTGGCCCACCACACGCTCACGGGGAAATCCGCTCGCCTTCATCGCCACATGGCACATCGCATCCATGGGGTTCGAAAAGATCACCAGCACCGCATTCGGAGAGGCCTTGGCCGCCTCCGCGGCCTTCGCCCGGACAATGGCCGCGTTCCCGTTGAGCAGCTCCTCACGACTCATCCCCGGCTTTCGCGGCGCTCCCGCCGTGAGGACAACTACGTCCGAGTTCGCCGTGTCTTCCCAGCCGTCCGTCGCGCTAATACGGTGGTTGAACCCCTCCCACGCCGCTGCCTGTGATTCGTCGAGCGCCTTCCCGAAATGCATCGTCCCCGCGAATTGCGGGTCGTCCTGCAGGACAACATCACAAATGTCGCGCTCGATAAGCCGCTGCGCCATCGCACCGCCGGTTGCGCCCGCACCGACGATCGTCACCTTCTTCCGGGCCATGAATCGTTCCCCTGATCTTTGGAATTGCTTCGGCAGCGTACCACGCGCTCGGCCTACGGTTCCGGTACCAGCACCCTTGCGGGCAGCGGTACCATAGACATAACACACAGAGTGCCAGTGCAAACCCGCTACCGTGCGCATGCAGCACCGGCGCCCTGGGCTTCCCCGCTGGCAAGGGAGTTTGGGATGGAAGCAAACCACATCCTCGAAGCCACGGTCACGCCCGCGAGCCTGCTCGACGGGCTCCATAGCCGCGACGCAGCCACCGCTCAGCGGGCGAGGGAACAACTCGTGGAAATGGGTGACAGCGCCCTCCCCTATCTCATCGGCCTCCTCTCCGATTCCTCCCCCCGCGCGCGTTGGGAAGCCGCAAAGGCCCTCGCGCAACTTTGCCCGCCCGAAGCCGCGCCCGCATTGGTCCAGTCGCTCACCGACGATGACGGAGGTGTGCGCTGGATCGCCGCCGAGACACTCGCACGGTGCGGCCCGCCGGCCATCGATGCCCTCTTCCACGAACTACTGCGCCACTCCGAGTCGGTCTGGCTGCGCGAAGGCGCCCACCATGTGCTGACCGAGAAGCAACACAACGGCACGCTGCCGTCACAGGCACGGCCGGTCCTGGTCGCGCTCGAGGGCATCGAGCCGACCGTCAGCGCGATGAACGCCGCCGCCCGCGCCCTCGACGACCTTCACCTGCACCGGTACGCCGGGTAGGACGAGCCGGTCTTAGGCGGCGAACTCCCGGCATCGCAGTGCCCGTTCGAGTTCGTCGTTCGCCTCGCGGAGCTTTCTGGCCAACATCGGCAGCTCGTCGTCGATCTCAGTGATGAGCCCGCGCGAGCGCTCCAGCGTCTCTGCCTCAACCCGGTAGCCCGGGAACAACAGCGTCACGAAACTCGAGAAGTACTCAGGGTCACGGCTCCGGGCGATTTCCGCCGCGTCCTCGAAGAAGCGCCGGGCATACGGCCGCAGCAACTCCCGCTGCTTCGACCAGTTGAACCCGCTCATCGCCGCCTCGGTCAGCTTCAGCGTCCCGTAGCCCTCGCCAACGAAGCGCTCCCACGCAGCCCGCTTTACCGCTGCCTGCGGCATCGAGATCTCGCAGCGCAACTTCGCTCGCTGGCCACGGTCCGAAGGATCGCGCTCGATCTCGGCACGCACTCGCTCCTGCGCCCCGCGCAGGTCGTACGCCACGTACTTGGCTGCGATGCTCCAGCGCATGTCCTGGTCCACCGCCAACCCTTCGACCGTCTCATCCCCGTGCGCCAGCCGCCCGAGCACTGCGATGTCGTCCGGCACCATGGCGCTCGCGACGAGCGTCCGCATCCAGATGATCTTCGCGTCACCTCCCGGCGCCCGCTGGAGCGCCGCCAGCGCCGCCTCGAAGAAGCGATGCGCTTCCTCGTCCTGCCGCTCCTCCGGTACGAAGCGCGTGAGCGCGGTCAGCGCCTGGCCCAGGATCCCATCGAGCACCGCGATGTCCTCCAGCGGCGCCTTCTCCCGGACCAGCCCCAGGAAGTCTGTCGACTTCAGCTGCTGGTCGCGCACCATGTTCCAGATCGATGACCAGAGGAGTTGCCGCAGGAGCTGGTCCTCCACCCGCTCGATGTTCGCCCGCACCCACTCGACCGACTGCGGGTCGAGCGTCACCTTCGCATACGCGTGGTCGCCCCAGTTGGGGAACACAAGGTCGGGTTTCGCCCGCCCGGCTGCCTCGGGGACTTCCGTGCGCTCGCCATCGATGTGCGCCGGGATGGTATCGACCGTAATCTGGCCGGCCTCGTCGCGTAGCAGCGCCACTTCGAGCTGGTGCGGCCGCAATGTTGGGT
>JALOAP010000158.1 GCA_023228745.1 Dehalococcoidia bacterium
CCATCTTTTAAGTGAGTCATATTGCTAAAATCCAGTTCCCTTGTAGCCTGTACCAAACGCCAGCCGCCGGACAACTCCGGCAGCTTAATCGTTACCCGGACAGCCACGTTTGCCCTAGCTGCACAATTTCCGCATGCCGGAGCCTTGCCGGTGGCTTTCACAATGTCAATGCAGTTTTCGCACGTCCGGGTTCTCACTCTTGTGGTCTCCACAATCTGCCCGTTGGCGGCTGTAAATAGTTTTGTCAGTGCATTGTGCCTAAGCGCGTACATCTTCGGTCCACCCTGCGTTTCAGCATTCTTTTCTTCGTATATGTCCTTGTCTTTCAAATCCGTTGAAATCTTGACTATATTAACTACCAGTCTATAGATGGGATTGACCTCTTGGATTGACTGTACCGGTATCAGCAGGTTGTACTCCTCCTGCGGATAATCATTTAAGATGTTATAAATCTGTTCACTCATTTACTTTCCGACCTCCTCATGATAAAATTCAAATAGATTCTTTTACTTTTTCCAGCCATCTTTCTACAATCGCTTCTTCGAGCATTTCGTAGGATTTGGCTGGTATTTTTATGTCCGTCTTGCTGCCGTAGTAATTGCCGTCCATTTCATTGAGTACGATGGTTACTTCATCACGCTCCTCTATGATGTCTGCATCCCGGAGCTGGTTGATGTGGATAATCATAAATCACACCCTCCTGTCATAGTGTTTTCTGATCTCATTTACAACTGGCTTTCTTAGCTCTACCGCCCTCCTCTCCTTCTCCCACTGTGTCCCCGCCCAAAAGCAGACGCCGGCGACGATGGCAACCGGGAAAATAACTTGTGTGATAAACACTTTCATGCCAGTTCCTCCATTGGAGCTGCAATTGGGTTTTCTGCTGCAATATCAGCTATTTTCTCATCGATACTCATGTCACTTGTGACAAATCTTTTCCTCGCCATTCTGACCCCTCACCCTTCATTAAATCTCCGGCATCTCATCCCAGGTCCGGCCATCCAGGAGGCGACCGGCTTTCTTTTTGCCTACACGATATGACTCGCTTTCATCTGACCAAATATGATATTTGTGTCCTTCGTGGAAATCTATCCCTTGCGTTTCATGAAGCCATTCACCATGTTGTTTGAAAAAGAACGGCACTCCAGCAGCCTGGCACTGATCCCTCAGTGATCGCACCCAGTCCGGATGCATCGGCCTGGCACCGGGGCCGGACTCCCCGCCGCAGATGATCCAGTCGACAGGCAATATACCTTGTTTTCTTCCACAACCTTCACAAGGATGAGAAATGTGATGATAGCACCCTCTATGCTTGCAGGGAGGATATGGACCAAGTTTTAAATGCACCGGCCCCAGCATCGGCTCCACGCTCACAAACCTTACCGCCGCAGGTATCTGCAACAGTATCGGTATGCGTTCGTCGGCTCGTTGTTGATTTTCGGCAGTTACGCCGAGCCAGATATTAGGAAGCGGCTCATAGTCAATATCGATTCCTGATGAAATCTTTAAATCCTCTGTTTGCTTTCGGTCGTACTCAAAATACACTATCATGCGGTCAGGCCTTTTTGTCAGTGTGAGAAATGTGTGTTGCCTACACAAATTCATAATTGCGAACACTTCATTTATAAACTTAAACGGCACATCCTCGTGGAACAAATCATTCCAAATAGCATATACAGTCGGCTTCTTTTTCCGCAGCGGCTTCTCTAGAAATTCATAATTAAGCCTGATTCTCCCGTTAAACCGTCCAGTTTCCGTCAAACCCTCGTTCCTGGTCCTCACCTTCTCATTGGGATTATTCGCCCTCATGTGGGTTTCTCTGGCGCTCCAACAGTTTTGACAGCCTTCGGATACCGGAGTGCAACCGCTTACGAGCGACCACGCTTCGTCCCAATATAGTCCTTTTTCGATTCTTGCCTTTAACGCTGTATTATCCATGTCTAATCCCTCGCCTTTCCCCTTTCTCCCCATCCCGGGGCTTTTATTCTGCGGGCATTGCCCATGCCATCCCTCCTTCCCCTCGCGTATTTGCCATCCCTGCGGGAAAGATTTACTCTTTGCCAAGCAACCTGTTGCGTTCGGCTTCTTCTTTTTGTTTCAAGTTATCCATTTCATTGAGAACACAATTAAGCACATCTCCAACATCTTTACTATCAGTTGAATAGTAAGCCCCCCTTATGTAACTCCTGAGTAATTCCCACTTATCAAGCATGGTTATCCTCCTTCCCGTCAAGGATGTACCATGTACCACGTCTAGCCATGCATGGCGAAATGCAACGTATACCCCAATGATGACTTGGTATTGTTACGACATCTTTTTGGTACCTCCACTCGACCGTTTTGCCTTTATTATCAAGGGCTTTCATGGCTTCCTCGAAGCTTACAGGCTTTGCAGGCGGGTTCTCGGCGGCGGCTTTCATTAGGTCATATGCTTTGATGCGGCGTGGTTCAGCAAGATCTTCAAACATTTCATCCGTCCACCAATAGTCATCGGCCTTGTATGTACTGTCGGATTTCTCGACGTGCGTGATTTCGATTACCTTACCGCAATATGGTGACATTTTCTCCACAAACCCAACACCGCCGTATATCTCGCCCGGTTTCAAATCACTCCTTACCTTCACTTTGTCGCCTTTTTCGTACTTCACTTCCCTGCCTCCTTTCCCCGGCATCAGCCACCGGCGAGCCGTGCCGAGATGTATTGCCAGGCATTAGCCGGATTCATACATTTTTCTCCTACAAATTTATTGCCTTTCGGCTTGGTGGGCTTTAGGCCGCAGAGCGTAGAATCTTGTTTATGCGCAGTTGTTTTTATCGTTTCCACAACCTACTTGCCATTTACTCCCGGTCCATGTTGCAACCGCATAATCGCCATCTAAAAGGTTTTCACTGTTTAGTGCTACTTCCATTTTTCCGCCTTCTTTAGGCATCAGGTACAGCACAGCGCCGCCCATATCCATGCGAAGCGTTTTCTTGTTAGTTCCTGTTATGCTTATTCTTGCTCCTCTAAGACATTTATTGCACTTAGCCATATCAATAAGCCTCCTTCGCAATCTTTTTAAAATCTGTATTACCTCGCACAAAAGAAGCGGTGACCTCCTTCTTGTAAAACAAACCTCTGCCGCTCATGAAACTCGCTCTGTTAGATTCCTCCGCAGCTCTTTAATCAAATCACTAAACACCGGCTTATTTTTCAGCTTGTCAAAACTCGCCAACGCCGCCATACCCATGTCTAAAGCTTCAGCGTCTTTCCGCCAAATCTCGTCGCCGCCGCTTATCATCGTTTTACAATGCGCCCTGAGACTGTCCAGCTGTCCTATTGCCTCTTTCAAATCCATATTTTTATTCCTCCCCTAAAATCCACACATCCAATTCCCCGCACCCTACCTCGCACAGAAAAACTTATGCCCACCTTCCGTCAATACAAACTCCTGCGATTCATGAAACTCACTTGTCGTCAATGCTGGCGCATAGAAGTACACTATCGGTTCCCCCGTCACCCGCTCCCCTTCGTCAAACACCGCCGTCACAGCCCGCTTGACATTCTCGCTAGGCTCCGGCCTGCTCTTGGCGTATGCGTACTGCTTTATCACCTGTGCCGGTCTGATGTCGTCTATCTCGCAAGCGTTTAAAATGCACTGGCAGACAAGCATCTGCCCCTGGTACGATTCGCCGCCGGATTCTGCCATTACGACACGTTCCACAAGGTTGCGTTCTGCGTCAGTCAAGTTGTATCGTGGACGGTCTGCAAAGCGATTTGTCTTTTGTGCTTCGGGTTCTTTTGTCTGCTGTGCTTTTATATGCTCAATCTCTTTTGTAAGCTGCTCAATTTCCTCATCCCGGCTATCGATCATCATTCGCAACAGAACTTCATTGTGCCAGTACATTTCGTTTTCAGCTTCAAGCTGTTCGTTTTCGGCAAGTAATGCCTCATTTAGCTGTGTTAACCTTGATATTTGCTGCAAGTCCTTCTGGTGCCTTAATTCTATTTGGATGAGGAGAAAGGCGACTATTAAAAAAGAAGCAATTATGTAAACAAATTTTTTCATGACTCGCCTCCGAAAAACTTATATTGGCTGCAGCCATCATCCATGATATCTACAGTGAGTAAATTGGCTCGACAGAATGTCATGCCTTCATCCAACTGCTCTTCCGTTACCACATCCATATCCGCGTGGACACAATCTCCGCAGTGGCCGGCAGGCTCAGGAACTGGAGCCGGCGCAGGCTCGTCTTTGACCTGTTCTCCCAGTTTTTGCAGCATAGCAGCTGTAGCCCGACGATATTTGCTATAGCAGGCGGCATCTGTTTGCTGTAATTCGTTGAGCGTTGAAAGAAGTTTTTTGAAATTGTCGACGATAATATCAAAGAAAACTTTGTAACGCTGTTCGGCGTCGTTCACTGGCTGAGCAGCCTTTTTACGGAGCTCATCAAGTTCCCGTTGAACCTCGTCCGGGACCTTTATAACGGTTTCCACAGCTGAGACTTCGATAGGTTTGGAGTGGAGTTGCTGTTTTAACGTTTCGATTTCCTGTTGTTTTTCAGATATGATTTCGCCTAGTTCCCGCACTTTTGTCGGATCGGAATTGCGCTTGGCCTGGTCGAGCTGCTGTTGAAGGGCATGGATGGTGGCATTAAGAGCATTGATGGATTTTTTTGAATTTTGCTGAGCATCTCCAAGCGCCGATGCTGCTTTAATAGCTTTTAATTCGGCCTCACTCGTGGAATGATTGGCTATGTCTAACTTATTCTGAATATCTTTAAGCTGCTTCTCCAGTTCCTTATACTGCTTATGCGTGGTGATGTCACCGGAGGCAACCTTGTCAGACAGCTCCTTCGGAGCTGACGGCTTGGATGCAGCGAATAAAAGTGATGGTTGAATATTTTCTGCGTCCTCGATGTTGTGAAAATTTTTCACAACATAGTCAAATCCATTTATGTAGTTGTATGCTGTTCTTGGGGTAATTCCGATACTCCCGACCCATTTTTGAAATGTTCCTTTTGTCTTATCATGGTCAGCAAGCTTGTCCTGTGCCTCTTTGAGCTCCTTACCTATAGCCACAACTGACTTAATCCGGATCTCTGTGATCCTGGCCGCCTTTTCCTGCAGGAAAGCGCCGGTCTCTTCGTCCACGGTGGAGTAGTCGAAAGTAATGACATTTGCAGTTACTTCTTCGAGTGCGGCCGGTTCCGGATAAAACCTATGTCTCGTCTGCTTATATACGGCACATTCCTCGTCCCTGGTTTGCATTCCGTCCAAGACGTCCTTCAGTACCTTCTGCCCTACAACCAGAAGCGAACACCCCCCGTTATGATCACAGTAATATCCGCATTGTTCGTTTCTCTTTGAGCACTTTTTGTTATCTTCTAAATACACTTCTTTAACCTCCGTCTCTGTTTCTGCCGGAAAAAACTTCTCAATCAATTCCCGCTTTGCTGCCATTCCCTTTTTATTGGAGCTACAGCTAATGGCCAGTGTCCGGCGGCAGTCGGCCATATAATCAGCGTTGTACCCGGCACCCAGATCGGGATGATTTTCGCAGTATTCTTTGATCTCTTCCATGAGCTGGTTATCAAGACTGTGGATACTGATCGTGTTTTTGTTTTCCAGAGAGCCTGTCCATTCTGTCGTGTGGTTTGGCGGCTGCGATCCCGCCCGGCATTCCCACTTCTTATGTACCTGCGGCCAGCCTTCCTTTACGTCCACCTGGAACGGGCAATCTGCACATTCCGGATCGTTTATGTCGATGTCATATCCCGTCACCACGGCCGTGCTATTCTTCTGGAACTTCCGGCCGCATTTTGTGTAATAGGTTTGTTTTGGCAAATGATCACCTTCCATCAAATATTCCCTTACTGGCTTTTCGCGTTCATCTAAGTACCCACGAGCCATATAGTGCTGATCTACTTCCGGAGGCGTTTCCTTATAGTAAATCTCCGGCAGATCCAGACCGTTTTCTAAGCAGATTTTTGCAATTTCACTTTTGTGATAAATGATGTGATTATGTACCAAATTCATATTGCTGCCATCAGGCCAGAATGGATCTGAACAACCGTTTTTATTTATGTACTCCCAGTCTGCGAATTCTCTCGTCAGTTCGGCTATCTGGATTTTCAGCAAATCTTCCGGCGTTTGCTTCTTCTTTGCCACTTCTCTGACCTCCTTCTTTTTTGGCTTCCTTTCATAGTTCTGGCTTTTGTCATACTCATACCCGCTGCCGTCCCCGAAGCGTTCCATGCATACCTTGCAGCCAATACTATCTAACACCGGGCAATGAATGTATCCGTCTTGGTAAACTTCTGTTGTCGCATATATGCACTGTTTTACCAAAGAGCCTGTGTATTCGATATAGCTCATTCCCTCCGGACAGCTCTTCTCATTGCAACACCTGAAGGATTCATGGTATAAGCAGTGGTAGCAGTTCTTTTCTTCTTTCTTAACAAACTTGCTACAGGCGTGCGCCCCGCCCCAGTATTCCTTTGAGTCAACAAACACCTTTTCGCCATTTTCAATAACACCCTTTGTATGCGTTTTTACCTGTTCATTTGTGCAAATGCCATAACTGTATTCCCCGGCCCCATAGTATCGGCAGTTTCCGCAGACATGCTCCTTGTACGTCACGCCGTATTTCCACATCAAATACCGGTCATTTACACCGATGAAACCGCAGCCTCTCATTTCTGTCGCTCTGTCGATGTCGCGAAAGTCAGCGGTATCCAGCGTACACATACCACAGTGGTTTAGGCAGCACTGGTCTTCGTAGCCCTTTGGCAGCCTGCAGTCCTTCATACTTTCACCGTCCTGGTCTTGCCGCTCACCCGATGAATCAGCACAAGGCCGTCAGACGTATTCTTGATGTACTGCCAGTTGAATGGATTGAGCTTCATTTTTGTGAGTTGTGTTTTCATGGACCGGGTGAGATTCTTTGGATGCTTCATAG
>JALOAP010000159.1 GCA_023228745.1 Dehalococcoidia bacterium
GGAGATAAGGACTTCGTCGCGTCCGGTCTCTGTGGCGTGCCCCTCGAACCGCTCCGCGCACCGCGTTCGGGCAGAACGGCCGCACATAATTCCTATAGTTCTCTAATGCTGGAGAGACAGGCAGGGGCCCAGCCTTGCCTTCGCAAGGAGGGCGTTCCTACATGACTACCCGGACCTCGCTCCCACGGCCCACGCCATCCAGCGCGGGAGAACAGGAGAAGATCCAGATCCTCATGAGCAGCCCCGTGTTCCGGCATCTCGACCGGGACGACCTCGACTCTGCAGCACGGCATCTTCACGCCCGCCGCTACCGGAAGGGCGAGGTCATCATCCACCGCGATGATCCGCCGGGCGCCGTCCACGTGATCTCCGAGGGATGCGTCAAACTGAGCCTCACGTCGGAGGAGGGGGAGGAAGTCATCCTGGGGATGCTCGCCGTGGGGGACTGGTTCGGCGAAGTCGCCGCACTCGACGGTGGACCAGCGCCAGAGACGGTCACCGCAGCCCGCCCCACGATGACGTTCGCCCTTGGCCGCGACATCCTGCAGCAGCTCGTGCACAGCAGTCCGAGGCTCATGATGTCGTTCGTGGAAGAGCTGGCCGGCCAGCTCAGGGGACGGAATGAGCGGCTTGAGGAGATCCACCTCTACGACCTTTCCACGCGGATGGCCCGGCGCCTGCTGGAGCTCGCCCGCCGGCACGGCGTGGACGGCCCACAAGGCATCGAAGTCCCCTTCCCGCTCACGCAAGCGGAATTCGGGGGGATGCTCGGGGCGACGCGCGTACGCGTAAACCTGGTCCTCGGCAGCTACCAGGATGCGGGCGTCATTCGCCTGGAACGCGGCACCATCACCATCCTTCGCCCCACGGAACTGCGCCGCCGCGCGCAACACCTCGTCTAGCCCCCGGCAAGCTGTTCCATGTGACGCCACTGTGGCCGCCGGTTGCGCGGAGATTCCACCCACCGCTGCCGCCACCGGGCCCTTCCTGGCGTCCGGATCCACCACCGTCCGGGGAACTGCGTACGGCTGGCACACCCCCTTCGATTCTCCCCCGGTTCGCTACGGACGGGGCTGGAGGCCCGGAACCAGGGCGCACTGTTGAGGAAGAGTTCGCTGCGGAACGCATCTCTGCCAGTCCACGCTGTATCGTGCGAAAGTCAGATGGCTGGCACACGCAGATGACCGAAGAACATGAACAGTCCGGCGTTAAGCACGAACGACGTCGAGGCGAAGCGCCGGCGCCGGCCTCACGGGGTGAGCCGAGCCCCACACAACTCCACCTGCTCGTTGTCGGCGTCGACAACGCGGCCGCGCTCTTCCCGGGCCTTGTCGAATCCGGGGCGATCGATGTGCGGTCGGTCCTCACGATGAGCGAAGCCGTGCAGGAGGTGCTGGACGACGCCCCGGACGCCGTGGTGCTCCTCGGCGACGAAGGGGAGGCGGCCGAACAGTGCGGCGTCCTGCGCGCACTGGGTGAATTCCCGCTGGCCGTGGTTCCCCGCCTCCTCTCTGAGCAAACCGTGGTTGCCTGCCTCGACCAGGGTGCCGATATTGCGCTGACCCAACCGATCCCCGGGCACGAACTCGTTGCCCGCCTGCGGACCGCCCTGCGCCGTTCGAACGAAGCGGGCCAACCGCTGGAGACCGGCCGCCTACGAGTCGATCTGCAGCGTGGCGAAGTGATGTTGAACGGTGAGCCAGTGAACCTCACGCCAACCGAGTTCCGCTTGCTTGGTGTCCTTGCGGAACGAGCTGGCCAGGTGGTCGCCGCCGAAGACCTGCTGCGGGCCGTGTGGGGCGACGACTACGTGAACGACCTGCACTACGTGCGGCTCTACATCGGCTATCTGCGCGCGAAGTTGGAGGAAGACCCGACTCACCCGCGGCTGATTATCACGCACCGATCTCTCGGGTATCGGCTCGCGATCGGGTCGCCCGAGGATTGAGCGTCTGAACGTCGAGTTCCGGCCCGGTGCGGGCCTCGCTGCCGGGCTCCAGGAGCCGGTAGCCGACGCCCCAAACGTTCACCAGGAGCGAGGGCTGCGATGGGTGGACTTCGATCTTTTCCCGCAGGTGCTTCACGCAGCGGCGGAGATTGTGGGCCGAACCGCGCGAAAACCCGCCCCAAATGGCGGCGATGAGCTCCTGCTGGTTGCTCGTGCGGCCCTGTGCACGGAGGAGAGCAAGCAGCAGCGCATGTTCCGTCCGTGAAAGAGACCAGCGCCCACGGGGGCTACAGACGCCCCGGCTATCGAGGTCCACGGTGGTATCTCCCCAGCTCACCTTCCGGCGTGCTCCACGCCGCCGGGCGGCCGTCCGGCGGATCACCGCAGAGACCCGCGCCGCAACAACGTCACCGCTGAGCGACTCGGTGATCACGTCCTCGGCGCCCTGGTGCAGTAGCTCAACAACGTCGTCGCTGGGCGCCCCGGGCCAGAGGAAGAGCAACGGGACATCGGCATCGTCGTGTGCCCGCCAGGCAAACTCCAGGTCGCTCCTGCCGCCCGTGGCGAGGTCAACAATGATCGCGTGGGGAGGGTCTTCCATGAGGCGCGACCGGCCGGCTTTCATCGGCTGCAAT
Source organism: Dehalococcoidia bacterium (assembly GCA_023228745.1). GTDB lineage: Bacteria > Chloroflexota > Dehalococcoidia > Tepidiformales > Tepidiformaceae > JALOAP01. Next base: position 2,584 of record JALOAP010000159.1, read on the forward strand.
CGCCGCCGCGCCCAGGCTGCGGCCGCCACTGGCGGCGATCCGACAATCGCAATTCGGTAGACGGCTTCCGCTCCGTGTCGGCCATTCGTTGTTGGCATTGCCACCAGTTCCCCGTGGACAGTCAGTCTACACACGGATTATGGAAATAAAAGATGACGGCCACTTCGTGTGCCAGTCACGAAGCGGCCGCCAACCTGGTGGGAGAGAGACTAGTCTGCGGCAGTGCCCGTCGCGGTGGGGGACCCGCCAACCGCGGTGGGCGCGGCTGTGCCGGTGGACGATGGCTCCGCCGTGGGTGCGGCCGTTGTTGGCTCCACGGTGGGTGCCACGGTCGTTGCCTCTGCCGGAACAGTAGCAGACGGTGTCGCCACCGGTGGGACCACCGGCACGACGGGTGTGGCCGGCACGGTGGGGACATCGATGCCTTCGAACTCAGGCGGCTGGCCCGGCTCGAGGTGGATGCCAGCGTCCCCCGCTTGCACATCCACCGACGGCGAACTGCCACCCTGGACGTCGATGCTCGCGTTGTCCGTCGCGAACGTCACTGACGGGTTCGTGCCACCGGTGACGGAAGTACTGATGCCATCGGCCTCGATTTGCACCGATCCGCCATTGGCGGAGTCCACCTGGACGGTCGCCGACTCCGTTTCGATACCGACCGACGGGGGTTCGGGGACCACATCCACTGAGCCCCCGGGGAGATCGATGTGCACCTCGTCGCCATCGCCATCACCTATGACGACGCCGTTCTGCTGAAGGACACTCGCGAGCTCACCGCCGGTCTGGACGATCTCCGCAAGGTTGAAGCTGAGCCCGGCGCCGCTCATCTCCATGTCCTCGGGAAGCACGACGTCAACACTCGCGGGATACGCCGCCTCCTCCGCAACACCGGCGTTCCCGGAGAGCGCGGCACCGACTGGTGAAACTGCATCCGGCGGGGCCGACACCTGGGACCATGGCCAGAGCGACCCGCCCGGGAGCGCATACCCACCGGCCGAGCTGCCGAGGGCGACCAGCCCGGCGAGTGCGAGGGTGGCCGCCGTCCCGAGCGCCGCGGCGCGTTGCCAGGAACGCGAAGCAACTTCCGGCGCCGGGTGTTCGAATTCAGCACGGAGACGCTGTCGGCCGCATGCGAGTGCCGTGGCGGGCGTCTCCTCGGCGGCGAGCGACGCGAGCTCCGCGGCTATCCGTGCTAGTGCCGGCAGATCGGCTGCACGGGGGAACCCGGCAAGCCGTGCGTCTTCTTCGAGTTCGGCGAGCAGAACGATGTGCTTCGATCGGTTCATCGGCTGGCTCCTTTCCTTCCGTTCTGGTCCGGCAGCGCGGCGAGGATGGTGCGGAGGTTCCGCAGGGCGCGGAACTGGAGCTGCCGGACCGCGCCGTGGGACTTCCCAAGGATGTCGGCTGTCTCCTGTCCTGTGAGGCGGCCGTAGAAGCGAAGCAGGACCACCGCACGTTGGTCCGGCGGGAGCTCCTGAACCGCGTGCAGCAGCCGGCCCGAACCGTCTTCCGCCGGCGATGGGTCTGGCTGTTCATCGCTCATCGCGGCCAGGTTCTCGGCAGCGTCGAGGCCGACAACCTTCGTGCGTGCGCGCTGCCGCTGGAAGTCCACCACGCGGTGATGCGCGATGGTGTAGAGCCATGTCCCCACGGCGGTACCGCGCTGTCCAAAGCGGTGAATATCTCGAAATGCCCGGGCGAAGGTTTCGCTGGCCAGGTCCTGGGCGGCGGCTGCATCGCCGGTGCTGTGAAGGGCATAAGCATAGAGCTTTGGGAACCAGTGATTAAACAGCTCCTCCCACGCTTGGGGGTCCCGGTCCTGCAGGCGCAGCACAAATTCGGTGGGGACGGCACGCACCTGTGCACCTGTCGAGATCCGGACGAGATGCGTGTCAAGCTGCATAGCGCTCCTCCGGCAGGGCTCGCATTGCTAACCGTGTGCAGCGAGCCGGTGTTACGGCCAGAGTGAACAGCACCAGCAGAGGCAGGTGTTACCGACGTGACAGGCGGCCAGTCGCGGAGGATACAGCAGACAGGAGGCTTACCTTCTGATACTGGCAACCGGCGCTGCAGGGTACCCCCGCCAAGTTCCAGGAATAGGAGAGCGAGGTCAAGAATGATTGTTGCCCCGGTAATCAACGTCGGGATCATCGTTCAGAACGTGATCCAGACCGGCCTCAACATCAATGTGCTGTCATTCGCCCCGGTTATTCAGAACCTTGTACAGAACGGTTTGAATGCCGGCGGCCTGGGAGTACTGTAACAAGCAGAGCGGCATGTCCGCTTCCAACATCCCAACGAGTAAGGAAAAAGGAGTCCAAATCGTGCTGAGTTTCTTCTCGAATATCAACAACTCCAGGATCTACCAGTCCAACTGGCAGAAGTCAAACAACGTCAGCTTCTTCGGCCTCGGTGTGCTGCAGAACAACACCCAGGCGGCCGCCAACGTCGCCACAGTGACGCAGATCAACGACTAGGCTGTGTCGCAGCAGCGCGCACGGGGTGTACCCGGGGCCTCGGCATCGCCGTTCCGAATGCCAGCTCTCGTCTGAACCCTGGCTCTCCCCGTTTCCGGAAGGGGCCCCGCAAATGTGCGGGGTCCCTTCATGGTTTCCAGCCACAGACTGCCTATATCGCCCGCTTCGGCCACACTACCCACGCTACATCCACGCGGAGGGACGTATTCATGGCCGAAAAGACACCGCACAGCTACGGGAAGAGATCGCCAGGGCGTATGAGGAGTACCTTGCGGAGCTGAAGGACGCAGGACCTCACTGGGAGCGAAAGCCTGCAGCCGGCGGAGAAGGCGAGGAAGCCTGGTCCGCACGCCAGGCCGCGGAACATATCGCCAGCTCCACAACCTTTTTCGCGAACGGCATCGCCCGGGCAGTCGAAGTCGACGCGCCCGCTATTCAGCAGCCAGCGTTCGCTTCGGCCGAAACGGCCGTGGCGTCGATGCCCGGCATCCAGCAGACACTCCAAAGCGTGCTCGACCAGGTGACCGACGCTCAGCTCGACATGGAGCGGGAATTTGGTCCGCTCGGGAAGTCGACGTTGGAGCGGGTGGTGGGGATCTGTGCGCTCCACCTGAACGACCATGGGAACCAGCTCCGGACGCTGCGCCTGGGCTAACCGCCAGCAGCACAAGCCAGGACACGGGGAACGGGGAGGCTAAACCTCCCCTTTTCGTTCGTCTTCAGCAGCCGCCGGGGGCAGCAGGTCGGGCCGGCGCTGACGGGTGCGCTCAAGCCGCTGTTCGCGCCGCCACTTCTCGATGTTCGCGTGATGGCCGCTCAGCAACACCTCGGGCACCTGCCAGCCGCGATACTCCGCCGGGCGCGTGTATTGGGGATGCTCCAACAAGCCATCGGCGAATGATTCCTCCTCCGGTGACTTTTCGTCGCCCAGGGCGCCCGGGATATGCCGGGTGACGGCATCGATGAGCACCATCGCTGGCAGTTCGCCTCCGGTGAGGATGTAGTCGCCGATCGAGACCTCGCGGTCGACGCAGTGCTCGACGAAACGCTCATCGACACCTTCGTACCGGCCACAGACCAACACCAACCGCCGGTGCCGGGCGAGTTCGCGGACCAGCGCATCGTCCAGGCGCTCGCCCTGTGGCGAGAGATAGACCACAAGCCCGCGCTCGTCGTCCAGGGATTGCACCTCTTCGAGCGCCCGGTCGAGCACATCGACACGCATCACCATTCCCTGGCCTCCGCCAAACGGGTAATCGTCGACGCTGCGGTGCTTGTCCGTCGCGTGCTCACGAATGTCGTGAATCTCAAGGTCGAGCAGGCCAGCGTCACGCGCTCGCTTGATGATGGAAACGTCGAGCGGTCCAACAAACGCGCCGGGGAAAATGGTCAGGACATCGATACGCACAGGGAGAGTGTGGCGGGAGAAGCGCGCAGTGGACAGTGGCGGCCGGAGGGATCAGTCTGCGGCGCCGTGCTCGTGGGGCCCTGCGAGCAGTTCGCCGATGTGCGGAAGGAGCGGGAAGAGGACATCGAGCCCTTCGTCCACTGCCTTCGTGCTCCCCGGGAGGTTGACGATGAGGGTCCGCCTCCGTAGCACGGCCAGGCCGCGAGAAAGGACCGCGTAGGGCGTCTTCTTCAGCCCTTCGAGCGCGAGCGCCAACGGGATCCCGGGGACATCGCGCTCGGCCACGTCGCGGGTGGCCTCGGGTGTCACGTCCCGTTCCGTCAGTCCCGTGCCCCCGGTCGTGAGGATCAGTTCCGCAACACCGTCATCGCACCAGGCGCGGAGTTGCTCC